>NZ_JBHWIO010000051.1:0-20016 GCF_042732075.1 Kitasatospora sp. NPDC059812 | reverse complement strand
GGGGCCGGCGGGCGGCCCGGCGCGGGGGGGGTCAGCGCTTAGTGGGTAACCGGGTCCGCCGGCGGGACGTTGTGCGGGGGGGGACCTGGCCCCCCCCCGCCGTTTTGATCAGACGGCAGCTGCTGTTGCTCGTCCGGCTCCGGCGGTTACGGCTCGGTGTCCGGGTGGTGCTGCTCCTCGAAGAGGGCCGACTGCCCCGCCAAGAGGCTGTCCAGGAACCGGCCGTGCTGCGGGAGCGTGCGGTCCTCGGGCTCCAGGGCCGGGGTGAGGGCCTGAGGAACCTCGGTCTGCCGGCCTTCGACCCGCGGCTTTTCGGCTCGCAGCGTTTCGGCCTGCGGCGTTTGGATCCGTAGGGTTTCGCTCTGGAGGACTCGGGCCCGGAGGACTTGGGTCTGTGGGACCTCGACCTGGCGGACCCGCCCGGCGCCCAGGACACCGAGCGCCTCGGCGAGACAGGTCATCGCCTGACCAGTCTCGGCCTCCCTCTCCCCCGGCCTCTCCCCCGTGCTGGTCTCGTCCTCCACCTGGGCGCGGCCGCGCGGCGACGTATGTGACTTCGCGGCTCTCGCTGCCTTCGCACCGCCCCGGCCGGCCATCGCCGCCCCCGTGCGCGACGCGGCGGACTCCTTCCGAAGCCGGTCGACCTCCGTCTCCAGTGCCGCCAGGCGCATCCGCAGGTCGTCGAGCTCGCTCATGCTCCCCCTCGTTCAGGACCGTCCCCGGCCTCCCACGACCGTTGACGTGCCGCTTCAGCCTAGCCGGGCGCCCCCGGGCCGCCGCCCCCGGCTATGGACTTGGCCACGGGCACGCCAGTTCGCTCGTCGCCCACGCGTTCGCCTAAGGCGACGGCACGTAGTTCGGATGCTGCCGCAATGCTGCTACTCCGCCTCATGAGCATCGGGAGCGGCCACTGAAACCTTGCGGCCGTCGGCGCCTCACCGGGTTGCGGCTCCGGGCAGTTCGCAGAGGTCGAGCAACTCGTGGAGGCGGTCAGCGGCCAGATTCGGATTGGCTGCGGCTCCTTCCGCGTGCTCCGGGTCGTTCAGCAGGGCCGAGACCAGGTCGAGGGGAAGGCGCGGATTGGCTGCCGCGGCTTGACGGACGCTGGGTTCGGGGTCGGCGAGCAGGTGGACGGGCGGCTGGGCCAGGCCGGCGTCGGAGGCGGCCAGAGCGCGGACGTCCGGGTCGTCGTGGTCGAGCAGGTGGTCCAGGCCGGTGCGGGGTAGACGGGGCAGCGTGAGCAGGTAGGGCCGCTGGCGCGGTGCGGCGATGAAGGCGTCGAGAACGAGTGCGGGCGGTGCCAGCGGGTGGTTGAAGGCCAACAGATGGCGCACGTCCGCGTCGGCGTCCTCGGCCAGACGGTGCACCAGCTCCGCCGACAGCAGGGGGCAGGTCGCGGCGACTCGGCGCAGCTGAGGATCCGCGGACGCGGCGCACGCCTCGTACCAGCTTGTCCCCGGCTCGACGAACATCTCGCCGACAGCACCGACGTTCTCGACGGCGTGGCCGAAGACCCAGTCGATGGCGGCGCGCTGCGGCCAGGTCCGCGGCAGTGGGTGCAGCTGGGCCCGGGCCCGTACGGCGCTGTCCGGGTCCTGGGCCAGTTCCGCCAGGAGTGGCGGGTCCAGGTCGGCTCTGGCGGCCACCTGCTTGCGCACGTCCGGATCGGGGTCGTGGGCGAGGCGGGCGACGATGTCGCCGGGCGTGTGGGGGTTGCGGGCAAGCGACCACAGGTCGCGCCGTTCGGCGAGGCACTGCTCGGCCACGGCGTGGGAGACGGCGTAGCTGATGAGCAGAAGATTCCGGGCGTGGCAGTCGCGTTCCGGCAGCTCCGCTTCCATCGCCGCCGGGTCCAGGATCCGGCGGTGGTCACGGGCGGCCTCCGCGACGGTGGGATCCGGGTCGGCCAGGAGCGCGTCGCGTTGGCCGGGAGTCAGCCACAGCCACAGGCTGGCGGCCTGGGCCCGAAGTACGGGGTTCGGGTGGTCGAGCATCCTGTGGTGGAACGATGCACGGATCTGCCCGGAGAACGCCAGCTCCTGCCGGATCTCGTCTGCGCTGAGCATCTGGTCCCGGTGGTGTTCGTCGCGGGTGGTCAGCAGGATTTCCAGGACGTCGTCGGGCAACGGCTCGGCCCTGCTCAGGCGCGGGCGCGGACCTGCGGCAAGGCTCGCGCGGACGAAGGCATCGGGGTCGTCGACCAGCCGGCCGCGCTGTTCGGGAGCAGCGTGCCGGTTGCGGGCGAAGGCGCGGCGGACCGTCTGCTTGGGGTGTGCGAGCACCGCCTCGACGACCTCTGGGGGAAGGGCACGTTCCTGGCAGAGGGCCGTCCAGACCGCCCGCCCCTGCGGGGCCAGTAGACGCAGCAGAACCTCGGACGGCGCAGCCCGGTTGGCCGCGACGCCTCGCAGCCACGGTTCCGCGAGAAGAGAGGAGGACATCGGGACATCGTGGCAGTGGGTACGGCACCGTGTCGACGGGTTCGCTGAACCTGACGGCCCACCGAACCGAAGCTGCCGACTTTGATCGACCATTTGCTGCCTCCTGAATTTTCCGCGGAAAATTCAGGAGGCAGTGAGCGAGTGGGGCCGACGTGTCATCTGGATCGGGCTGCCGCTCCCCCGCTGGCTCAGCTCTCCACCGCTGAATTTTCCGCGGAAAATTCTGCGCCTTCGGACTGGGCGCTGCGGAATCGGAGGCCCGCTGGCGGACCTTCGGTCGTGCTTCGGCCGCAGTGGATCAGGTCGACTGACACGGCCTGGGGCAGTCGTTCTCGACGGCGCGGGCGAGGCGGGGGCTCGTGGTGATGAGCATCCGGAGGGCCGTCCCGAGTGAGTCACGGGAAGCCGATCAATCCCCCGGGCCGTCCCGGTGTCCTCTCTGAGGCTCCGAATTTTCTGCGGAAAATTCCGAGATGCGGTTCAGCAGTCCGGGCTGTCGAAGCGGCCGGTTTGGCGGAGGAGGAAACGGGATGTCTGTCTCGACCCGGACGGCGCGGTTCAGGATGGATGGTCGTCATCCTGGCAACGCCCGCCGGCGTCGGCTACCAGAACCAGTGCGGTGGGCGCTCCTGCCCTCGGTGCGGGCCTGCGGGCAATCGCCGCGCAGTGAGCTCAGAGCAGGCGATTTTCCGCAGAAAATTCTCCATGTCCAGGACAGCAGCCAAGGGGCACAAGCTCCTGCCGCTTCTTGCCCCGGCGGCGGATGATGGGCAGAGCAGCTGTGTGTCCTGGCTGTCATCGGGCTGGTGGATTCGCACGCTCTCTGCCGTTGCACAGTACGGCGGACACGCGCCATTGGAGTGGGGTCCGGACGGCGTGTGACGTCATCACGGGGAACCTGTCAGTCCCCCAGGTCGTCCCGGTGTTCTCTTTGAGACCCCCGAATTTTCTGCGGAAAATTTCGTGGTGTGGTTCAGCAGTCCGGCTGTCTGGTCCATGGCGGTCTGAGGGAGCGGCACTCGGCTGGCTGGCGAACGACCCCGAGGGCGAGCCCGAGCAGACCGTGTCGGTCCTTTCCGACGGAGGGCCCCGGTATCGGCTTGCGGTTGTGGTGGGGCTCAGCTGTGTGAGGGAACTGTCGAAGCTGCCGGTTCGGTGGCGAGGAAACGGGATGTGTGTTCCGACCTGGACGGGCGCGGTTCAGGATGGATGGTCGTCATCCTGGCAGCGCCCGCCGTCGTGGCCTACCAGAGTCAGTGCGGTGGGCCATCGCCGTGCAGTGAGCTCGGAGCAGGCGATTTTCCGCAGAAAATTCTCCATGCTCAGGACAGTCGTGGGACAGAAGCTTCTGCCGCTTCTTGCCCCGCCGGCGGATGATGGGCAGAGCAGCTGTGCGCCCTGGCGGCCGTCGGTCTCATAGAATCGCACGTTTTCTGCCGTTGGCACAGCACGGCGGACACGCGCCGGTGGAGTGGGGTCCGGACGGCGTGTGACGTCATCACGGGGAGTCGATCAATTCCCCAGGCCGTCTCAGTGTCCTTTCTGAGGCCCCGAATTTTCTGCGGAAAATTTCGGGACGCGGTTCTGTAGTCCGGCTTCCTGGTCCACCGCGATCCGAAGAGAGCGGCACTCGGCCGGCTGGCGAACGACCCCGAGGGCGATCCTGGGCAGACCTGTCGGTCCTTTCTGGTGGAGCCGTGCCATCGGCCCGCGGTCGTGATGGGCACTCAGCCACGTGTGGGGGAGTCGTTGAGGCGACTGATCCAGCCTGAAGTAGATGGCGCGTCTGTCTCGACCTGGACGGGTATGGCTCGGGATGGACGGCCGTCATTCTGCAGCGCCCGTCGGCGTCGTCTACCAGATGGCGCTTCTTCGCTTGGCGCAGGCAGGCAATCGTCGCGCCGCGAGCCTCGGAGGGCGCGTCGCGTCATCAGGGAGGATCCAGCAATTCCCCGGGCCACCCCAGCGCCCTACCTGAGGTCCGCCGAATTTTCTGCGGAAAATTTCGCAGCGCGGTCCACCGCAGTCCGAAGGGACTGGCACCCGGCTGGCTGGCGAACGATCCTGCGGGCTTGCTCGGCCGGACCGTGTGGGGCGGGCCTGCGAGTCGCATCATTGGCCTGCAGTTGTGACGGGGGCTCAGTCGTGTGTGGGGGAGCTGTTGAAGTGACTGATTCAGCATGGAGGAACGGCGCGTCTACCTCGGACTGGATGGGTGTGGCCCACGATGAATGTTCGTCATCGTGGCAGTGTCCATCGGCGTCGCCTACCAGAACCTGTGCGGTGGGTGCTCCTGCGCCCGGCGTGGGCAGGTGGGTAGTCGTCGCGCAGCGAGCTTTGGACGGCATGACTGTGTCCGGGGCCAGGGGGTCGCGGCTCGGTGATTTTCCGCAGAAAATTCGTCGGCGGTCGGGCAGGGGCAAGGCCGCTGTTGCTCTTCGCCTCGGTAGCGGATGACTGGGTACGCGTCCTGCCACGGCCCGCGTCGACAGGCTCTACGACTCCGGCGAACCGGCCTACCTGTGCAGGCGCGGCATCCGGCGCACCATCCTGGAGAAGACCTACCAGATCCGTAGCCGAAAGAAGCTCGGCGGCGGCGACGGGGTACGACGAGTTGGCTGTCCGCTACGAGGCAACCGCGTTGATCGCCGCCATATCCGAGTAGCTGCGAAACGCCCCCCGCTGCGATCATGTGGCGGTGAACGATGGACTGCCCGACGGCTGGACGATCGAGCGAGTGCGCTCCGCATCAGAGGATCCTGAAGCCGCCCTGCTCACCCTCGAACGACTGGTCGTGGTCGAGGAGCACGGCCGCGCGGACTATGTCTCACTCCGACCCGACGTCATCCTGTCCCTCCACGGCCTGTGCCTCGTGCGAGCGGACGACGACTGGTACATGGGCGAGCTCGACTCCGACGGCTCAGTCATCTGCTGGGCCGCCTACGGTCCCGACTTGGGCGAAGTCATCCAGGGGTTGTGACGTATCAGGCGATCGGCTTGATCGCTTTCACAGCGTGCCTCAGTGGGGGAGAGGAACCACCCCCACGTGCCGTGATAGGCGCTCCCCCGTAGGAGACCGCAGGGGAGTCGAAGCCGTCGGCAATTCTTGTGCCGCGAGGGCGGGGGCCGCTTGCTGGGAACCGGCGCACAGCGCTCGCGCCAATCGGAGCCCGATCTGTCTAGCAGTCAGCCGACGGATTTTCCGCAGAAAATTCGAGGGCTTCGATGGGGGAGCAGCATCAGCATCCGGACCAGCCGACTGGAAAGCGCACGCTCACGTGCTGCACAGCCACGGCTTGGACCCGGGTTCGGGTTCCGGCTCATCAAGGGGCTTCCGTGCCGCCGATCCATGCCGTCCGGGCTGGCTCTTCCGAGCTTCTCCGCGAAGGCCGGCCAGAGTTCTCGACGGACATCCATCGTGCCCACGGCAATGGCAACGGAAGAGGCTGGCAACGGACGATGCCGGGGACGGCCGATCCATGGGCCTTCGTCGAGGGACTCTGAATTTTCCGCGGAAAATCCGATGCGCCATCGGCCAAAGCGATGCTCTGGACATCCACGGCGGCGTCGAGTTCGCCACCTCTACGTCCGCCGTTTGACCTGCTCTACGGTGCCTCTGCCTTCACGATCGAACCAGCAGCTCGTATCCGACCGGACCGATGGTCCCGGAAGTGCTCACCGGGACAGGACCGCCACCTCCCGATCTCGACCGTACGGCTCATACCTCGGAGAGAACCCGGCCAGTGGGGCAGCGGGCCACAGCTGATGCCGGTCGTCGAACGCATTGGGGTCAAGGGCCCCGGCATGTCATCCGCGCACACCCCCGACTGCCGCGGCAACTGTCGCTACCTGCGAAGGCGCCAGATTCAAGCACACCATTCCGGAGAAGCAGGATCAGCGGGCCAACCGTCGGCGACGAGGCAGCTGAGGAGATTGGCCGGGCTTCGACAAGGAGATGTGCAAGCGCCGGAACGAGGTCGAGCGCACGGTCGAAATCGGCTCGGTGTCCTAGATCCGCCTGTGGCCCAGGTCGAGGGTCGGTTCGATTTCAGGACGTGGGCCCGTTCGGTCAGGCCCGTCGCGATGTCGTCCCAACCTGGGTAGTGCAGCCACAGGGCTCTGCGTTGCCTTCCGCATCAGTGCCGGCTCGCCCGGCCGTGGCAGAGGTACGAGCCGGTACGCCAGACTCCGTATCTGCACCGGCAGGCAGCTCCGTCAGCTTGGTGCGGGCACAGCTCCCGCAGCATGGCGAGGATTGCATTCGCGTCGGCGAAGGCCAGCTCCCCGGCGAAGTAGTGCTCGTCATCGCCGTAGCCACTGAAGCGGATGCCTCGTGACGGGCTTTCCAACGGCGGCGGCAGCCGTGGTCAGCCTGGCGATGGCGCCGACGGCCGGTATCTCGGTGCTGCCACGAACCCTGGCCTACCGTGAGGCGGAGGACCGGAGGGGAAGGGCAGAGGGTGAAGGTCCAACTTGCCGCGCTGCCGCGGCGGGCTGCGGTACGCCTGAGGTCGAGCTGGCCGGCCAGGAGACGGCGGAGCCGGGGGGCAGGCTTCCGGCGGAAGGAGAAGCGAGCGCGATGTTCGGCACCCGTCCGGCGTGGGTGTGAGAGCGAGTGGCCTCTTCGAGGCCTCGGGAGCCGACTCCTCAGCGGTCAGAGGCGATTTGCATGCCGTAGGCCACTTCACGTTCAAGGGCCTGAACACAAAAGACATCAGAAGACCACTAATAAACAAATCTCGATACGGAGCTGCTTTCGGGCGACGTGGCGCTGGGCATGTCGACCCGCAGCCTTCCGACGGGGGCCGGGCCCTTCGGTATTTAGTTTGTATGCATAAGGGAGGAGGCGGTCCGGATGAGCGGTGCGGATGCGGTGGCTGAGGTGAGCCACGCCGACGGCCGAGACTTCGCGACGTGTCCGGGTGATCGACCCGACGAGTCCGGATGTGGGGGAGAGGGCAGGACGCGGCCTGGGGGAGTGGCGGAGCGCCGTCCACCAGAGCCGGACGCCTCGCGCGGACGGGAGCCCGGTGCGCGGGGATGACTCCCGTCGTCGTGGTGTCACGGGACTCTGTGAGTCGGTGACCGAGTCCTGGAACCTCATCGACGCTTGGCTGGCGAAGAACGTACCGGCCAGCCTGCCGAGCTTCGCTCGCCCGCATCGCCCGAAGCCGTCGGGCGTACCGAGGAGCGGCTCGGGTTCGAGATCCCCGCCGATCTGCGCGAGTCGCTGCTGTGCCACGACGGAGACGACGCCTACATCGCTGTCCTTCCGTGCGGCCCCTGTACTCCACGGAGAGGGTCTGGGACGCCGACGATCCGAACCAGCAGGACGACCCGTGGTGGGGAGCGCGGCGGACCTCGTTTGCCAGCCGCGACGGCGACGAGCTCGGCCTGTGGCACAACCACCTCGGAGGGCTGCCTACGACTCGGCCTACCTCGCCGGCTGGTCGAGCGTCGCTACTTGGCTCCACGCCGTCGCCCGGACGATGCTGCATCACGATGACTGCGATCACATCGAGCCAGGCAGTTCACCAATTCACTTTCATCTCAAGGTAGTTGATCCGTAGATCTCATCGACCGAGCGGAACTCGGTTGAACTGCAAGCCCTTTGTGGGAGTCCTGCTCAGGCATTGGGAACGCAACACCTGAACTGGGCGGACTGGTCTTCGGTGTTGCCCACTATCTGGTTGAAGGGCCCGCGATGTGGTGTGTCATCACATCCCGCACGAGGCCCGCCGTGAAAGCCAGTTGCAGGTGTCTGGCCGTCGGGCGCGACATGACCGTGGCGAGTGCGGTGCCGGGCACCGGCCGAACTCCGCTGCCTGCGCGAGAAGTTCGGCGTGCCGGACCGAGACGGAGGCTAGGGCGATGGCGGCGCCGACCAGCGGGTAGCACAGGGGCGCGAGGCCGACCGTGGTGAGCATGACGACGGAGGTGACCCGGCGAGCACGGATCCAGCTGTAGCCGGAAGGCTCCCAGCCGCGTTCGGCGTTGAGCGGCACCATGCCGACGTTGAGGGTGCCGGTGAGGCCGAGTTCGCAGACGGCTCCGGCGGCGACGAGCGTGCCGATGAGGCGGTGGCGACGGATGTGGCGCAGCCCGTCGAGGAGGTCGGTGCGCGCGCTGCCGGGTTGTGGAGCGTCCTTGCCGCGTGCTCCGAGGGGACGTATTCGTACCGTCAGCAGAAGCGGTAGGGAGAGGGCGAAGAGCAGGCCTGCGGAGGCGTCAGGGGCGGAAGGGGAAGCCGTAGAGGTTGCACGGACACGTGTCCGTCCGGTGGGCTCTCCGGGTGGGATGGTCAGCCCCCGTCGGTCGGGGTCAGTCAGCCTCGGCGTTTATCACGAATACCCAGGTCACGGCGCGGAATTGTTGAAAGCGCCGCAGCCGGGCGGCCGGTGATCATGCTGAATCGTATGAATGCAGAAGACACACCCGTGGTCCGCCGTGAGATCTACGACGCCAGGAACAAGAAGAGCCTCCCGGGCGCCCTGGTGCGCTCCGAGGGCGAGGCTGCGAGCAAGGACGAACTGGTCAACAGCGTCTACGACGCGCTCGGCACCACCTTCGACTTCTTCCTCACCGCGTACGGCAGGAACTCCCTCGACGGCGAGGGCGGCCCACTTCGGGCGACCGTCCACTACGGTGACAAGTTCGCCAACGTGTTCTGGAAGGGCGGGCGGCTGGTTCTCGGCGACGGCGCCGGCGAGTTCGTCCAGCTGCGTCCACGCGACCTCCTCGACGTCGTCGCGGCCAGCGTGAGCGGGCAGATCCTGAACCCGCAGCTCATGTACTTCGGTCAGTCGGGGGCGCTCTCCGAGTCCATCAGCGACGTCTTCGCCTCCCTCGTCAAGCAGTACTCGCTCGGCCAGAGCGCCGACCGGGCCGACTGGCTCCTCGGCGCCGGAATGCTCTCCCCTGGTCTCAAGGCCAAGGCGCTGCGCTCGCTGGCCGCACCCGGCACCGCCTACGACGATCCCCGGCTGGGCAAGGACCCCCAGCAGGCCCACATGGGCGGCTACATCGAGACCCAGCAGGACAACGGCGGGGTGCACCTCAACTCGGGTATCCCCAACCGCGCTTTCCACCTCGCCGCCACCGCCATCGGCGGAAACGCCTGGGAGAAGGCCGGCCGGATCTGGTACGACGCCGCGACCGGCGGCAAGCTCGCCGCCGACGCCACGTTCGCCGACTTCGCCAAACTGACCGCGACCATCGCCGAGGACCTCTACGGCACTGGGACCGAACTGGACGCCGTCAACAACGTCTGGAAGTCGGTCGGCGTCCTCTGACCCCTTCCTCACCAACAGGTTGTCCGGCGGGCCCACAGGACAGGGCTCCGCCGGAAGAACGCGCCGAGCCGTTCGGCGTCCTCCGCCGCGTCGCTGGGTTTCCCTCGGCCGGGGTCACCCCGGTGGCTTCGAGAACGATCAAGTCAGCCCCCGGGGTGTGGGTGGCGGCGCGCCAGGACCATGGCCGTTGGACGCCCTGCCGGTTGAGGAAGTCCTGCAAGGCTGTCGGCTGCAGCACGGGCACAGGTGCCGGCGCGGTTGGGGGAGGGGCCGGGGACGGACCGGTCAGGCCAGCCAGCGCAGCACGGTCCAGGGGCCGGCGGGCAACGGGGAGAAGACGACCGTGGGTACCAGGAGCAGTCCGGCACTCACCCACCAGTAACGCCGGCCCCGTAGGCCGGTCAGGCTGCGGAGCCCGAGGTTGACCAGCCACCACAGCAGGCCGAAGACCGTCCAGACGACGACGCCGGCCACCACCCACACCATCGGGCCGTCGTTCTCGGTGGGTTCGCGCTGCCCGAGCCCGAGCCAGACCAGCGGGTAGTTGAGGAAGAACACCAGCGTGAACATCAGCGGGACCATGGCGGCCAACCCCAGCGCGACGTTGACCAGCACCGGGGCCGCCCACGCCGCCCACGCCGCCCGCCTCGGCCGGGCCTCAGGCGCTGCGCAGGGGTGCATGGTGCTTCTCCAATGCCCGGTAGAGCTCGGTCAGTTCGACGCCGTGTTTGCCCTGCGGCCGGGCCCGTGACCGGGCCGTCGTAGCGTCGGGAAGTCGATGGTGGGGGTGTTGCATTCGTCCTGCACGCTGGTCAGCCGTGGGCAACGTCCTCGGGTGCCGACCGGGCGAGGGCGTCGGCCACCGTCGTGCAAGCGAGCCGGGCCACGGAGCGCAGTTCGGCGTCGGGGGTGCCTGCCCGGCTCAGTACGGCCAGCGACTGGGTGACGGCGACGACGAATACGGCGAGTTCGTCGAGCGTCCGGGGGTCGGCCGAGGAGTCCGCCAGTGCTGTGCGCACCCGTTGGCGCTGCGCGTCGAGCAGACGGCGCACCTGCGCGTTGTTCTCCTCCTTCAGCGTCGACGACTGTGCGGCGGACTGGGCGATGAGGCACCCGGCGGGGACCGACGGGTCAGCGATGCGGTCCAGGACGACGCCGAGGAACGCCTCGACCGCGCGCACCGGATCACCGGGGTGCGCCGCGAGCGCCTGCTCGTACTGCGTGCCGTAGATGGACGCGTAGCGGTCGAGGCACTGGCCGAAGAGGGCGTCCTTGTTGCCGAAGGCGCCGTAGAGGGAGCCGCGGCCCAGGCCGGTGGCCGAACCGAGGGCATCGAGTGAGGCGTCGGCGTACCCGCGCTGCCAGAACACCTGCATGGCCTGGTCCAGTGCCGCGCTGATATCGAACTGCTTCCGGCCGGACACGGCGTGCACCTCTCCTGCTTCTCTGCTGTCCCACGTCTCTGCGGCGAGCCTACCCGCATCTTGGACCGATCGGTCAGTTCATCTTTGACTGATCAGTCCAAGATGGCTAGCGTGCAGGCAGGCGGTTCCCGGACCCGAAGGCCTGCCGGCGGCCGGCCGCCAGTCGAACCGGGCGGTTCCCGCCGTCTCGGCGAACCCGTCAACCCTGTGCCTCCGAAGGATGATCATGAGTCTGTCGCCGACCCGCCCGCCCAGGCCCGAAGGCCGCGGTTCCGTCTCCCGGGTGCCGAACCTCCCGGCCGGCTTCACCGACACCTTCACCAGCCGCTACGTCGACACCGGCGAACTGCGCCTGCACGCCGTCACCGGCGGCGAAGGGCCTGCGCTGCTGCTGGTCGCCGGCTGGCCCCAGACGTGGTACGCCTGGCGCCTCCTGATGCCGGCGCTGGCACAGGACTTCCAGGTCGTCGCGGTCGACCCGCGCGGCGTCGGGCTGTCCGACAAACCCCTGGGCGGGTACGACACCGGCACGCTCGCCCGCGACCTGGTGGCGCTGATGGACGCGCTCGGGCACCGGCGGTTCGCCCTGGTCGGCCACGACGTCGGGATGTGGACCGGTTACGCCCTGGCCGCAGACCACCCCGACCGGCTCGACCGCCTGGCCGTCGCCGAGGCCGCGATCCCGGGGTTGTCCCCCGCGCCGCCCCTCCTCGGCAGCCGGGAAGTCAACGACCGCCTCTGGCACTTCGCCTTCAACCGCCTCGCCGACGTCAACGAAAAGTTGGTCAGCGGGCGCGAACACCTCTACTTCGGCCACCAGTTCGCCACGAAGTCCGCGAAGGCACTGCCCGACTACGCCGTCCAGCACTACGTCGACACCCTCGCCGCCGACCCGGAAGCCCTGCGGGCCAGCTTCGAGTTCTACCGCGGACTCGACACGACCATCGCTCAGAACCAGGAGCGCAGGACTCGACGGCTGACCCTGCCCGTCCTGGCGATCGGAGGAGCGGAGAACCTCGGTGCCTCCGTCGGCGAGACGATGGAGCTCGCCGCCGACGACGTGCAGGGCCTCGTCCTCCCCGACTGCGGCCACTACCCGGCCGAGGAGGCCCCACAGGCGATGCTGGCCGCCCTGACCGCGTTCCTGGCCCCGTACCGGGACGGGGAGGGCGCAGAGGACGCCCCCACGGCACGCGTCGGTCCCACCACCCCGGCCTGTGACTGACCCCCGTGCTGGCGGGGGAGGGGCTTCTTTCTGGCCTGCGCGGAGCAGTGATGCCTTTGCCGTTTCTTGATCAGGGCTCACGCCGCCGGATATAGCGAACCGCGGTGATCTGTTGAACTGTCAGGAAACGGCAGGGAGGTGTTCCATACGCCAGGGCTGCGCGGGGGCGCACGGCTGTTCGGGGCGGCCGGTGAAGGCGAATGCGTCCCGGTGGCGGTGCCGTCCCTATGCCGCTGCCCGTGCGTCACGCTCTCTCGCGATGACGGGATTCGGGGCCGGGTCGCCGGGGATATCCGGGGGTTCTCGGAAATCAGGGGCTCAGAGAAACGGACATTGTGCTTCATGACACGCGGGTCGTGTCGGCATCAGGCCTGATCATCTGGAATGCTGTTCCAGTCCGCCGTCACCGGCTTTGATCGGCGGGCATCCGCAGTACCGGGCAAGCGGCCCGGGAAGCCCACGGAGAGAACGGAACATCATGAAGCCATCTGTACTTGTCGTGTCCACTGACCCTCAGGGATCGGCCGTCGTCTGGGCGGAGCGGGTGGGGGACAACCTGCCCTTCGATTTCATGGCGGCGCACGACCAGGCCGATCAGCTGCTCCACCTCAAGAACACCGGTGCCAAGGTCCACGTCATCGCCAACCAGAAGGGCGGCGTCGGCAAGACCACGACCACGGTGAACCTCGCGGCGTGCACCTTCGACGTCCTCGGCGAGAAGGACGAGTACGAGCACATCTTCATCGACACGCCGGGCACCCTGGCCGATGAGGAGATCCTGCGCAGTGCTCTGGAGATAGCGGATGACGTCCTGGTCCCGATGATCACCGAGCCATTGTGCTTCGACCCGACGGCGCGGACGATCCAGAAGGTCATCGAGCCGATGGACATCCCCTTCCGGGTCGTCATCAACAACTGGGACCCCCGGGACGGCCGCGCCGACCTGGAGGACACCGAGGCGTACATCGCCGCGAAGGGATGGCCGCGGGCCAAGACGGTCCTGCGGCGTTACAAGATCCACTCCCGGGCGGTGGCCGAGGGAACGGTCGTCACCCAGTACAAGGAGAGCGGCACCGCCTACCGGGCCCGCGAGGACTTCTTCCGGCTGTCCCTCGAGCTCGGATACGGGGGTCGCTGATGGCCGGCCGTCGTGTTTCCTTCGCCTCGATGGCGGCCGACCCGGTCGTCGACGCCCCCGGGGTGGTCAGCAACCAGGAAACTCCGGCCCGGTGGGTCCCCACGGGGCCGGACTCTCCGGCCCGGTGGGTTCCCACCGCCAACTGCCTCCCCAACCCGCGCAACCCGCGCGACGACCTGGGCGACCTGTCGGACCTGGCGAGCATCAAGGACCGCCAGCTGCAGAGCTGCCTCGCCGTCACCCCGGACGCGTACCTCCGGCTCTGGCCGGAGGACGAGGGCCTGCTCGCTGCGGGCCCGCAGGACGTGGTCATCGTCAACGGCAACCGGCGCCGGGCCGCTGCCGCGCTGTACGGGCGCGAGCAGCTGCTCGTCGTCGTCGACGACTCGGTGGCGGACTCCAAGGCGACCCTGCTGCGTGCGGCGCTCGACGAGAACATGGCGCGCAAGGACTTCGACCCGATCGAGGAGGCCAACGCGGTCCTGCTCATCGTGGCGCAGTACGCCACCGCCAAGGAGGCCGCCGAGGCGGAGGGCTGGTCCCAGAGCTGGATCTCGCACCGCAAGAACCTGCTGAAGCTCCACCCCGAGCTGCAGCGGCAGGTGCGGGCCAAGGCGCGGGGCGAGGAGGGCGTCTCCATCAACGTCGCCCGCCGTCTGGGATCGGTCAAGGGCATCGAGGCGATGTCCCTGGCCGAGCAGACGGAGCAGCTGGAGCAGCTGCTCCAGGCCGACGCCGACGCCGTCGCGGCGAAGCGGGCGGCGAAGCTGGGGGCCCGGGCGGCGGCGGCTCAGGCCTCCGCGGACGGGGCGACTCCTCAGCCCGCGCCGCAGCGACCCGTCGCATCCGCGAGTGGGCCTGCGGAGAGCGCGACCGCGACCGCGGCTGTGACTGCGGCTGCGTCCACGGCCACGGTCACGCCGTCGCCGGTGGATCCGTCGCCGGTGGATCCGTCGCCGGCGGAACCGTCGGCCTCGGCTACCCGGTCGAAGCCCGCCAGTTCCGGCGCGGGTGAGAGCTCTGCTTCGGCTCCGGGCACCGAGTCTGCTTCGAGCACGGAGTCCGCTCCGAGCGCCGAGCGATTTTCCGCGGAAAATTCCGAGCCTCTCCCGATGCCGGAACAGCGAGCCGAGGCCTCCCCGGCCGAGCAGTCGTCGGCCACGCCGTCCGCGGAACTCGGCGATGTCGACTGGCACGACGTCGAGGAACTCGCCGACGCCATCTGCCGCACCCTCTCGGCCGACGAGGCCTACCGCCTCGCCGACGCCCTGGCCAACCGTCTGCTGACGACCAACAGCTGACGCGTCCTCCGGTGCCCGCCCCGTCGTTCGCACGGGGCGGGCACCGGATCGGCTTCCCTCGCCGGTGCCTGCGGGAGGGAAGCGTGGACTTCTTCGGCCGTCCGAACGGTGCCGCTCACAGTCCGGCTTCGTACGTCCCGGGCGGCACGGGCGTCCTGTCGTACGGGAGATAGCACCTCATGCGGTACGACAGCAGGTGCTGTACGAGGTCGCTCGCCAGGAACGGCTCTTCCCACTCCCACTGGGCACCGCCGCGGCAGGCGGTGCAGGCGGCGTCCCGGTGGCTGCGGCACACCGCGCGGCGGGCAACGTGCTGGGTGCGCATCTGGAGTCGCTCGGACAGCCAGATCTCCGTATGGGCTCTCGCCTTCTGCGGCTTGCAGCGCAGCAGAACGCAGACCTCTTCGACGCTGAGCACCCGCAGAGCAACGCCCAGGCGGGCGTGCTGGCTGACCTGTGAGGTCGCCAGGCCGGGCAGGAGTTGCTCGGTCAGGCTCGGCTCAAGCCTCTTGATGAGCTGGTAGCTCGCTCTCTTGCTGTCTTCCCCTGCGGGGAGATCGTGGATCAGCCAGATGAGCGGGCTGTGCACCACACTGGTCGCCTTCCGGTTCGCCCGCAGGAGGCGCGCGGCGTCCTTGAAGTCCTGGCAGGACTTCTCATCCTCAAGGCGCTCCAGGAGGTTGCGACGTGCCTCGGCGTACTTTTCGAACGGCCGGTGTCCGTAGTCGACGACCTTGATCTTCGTCTCGGGAGTCGTCACCAGCTTCGCTGCTATCCAGGCCCACTCCGTCAGCATGGGACCGACCATAGCCCACGGCGGTGCTTCCGGAGGAGGCCTCGTCACGGACTCGGGCGGTGACGGAGAGCGGTTCCGGCCGCCCGAAAGTTCGCGTGGAGAAGGTGATTTGACGCTGCGTCGACTGATGCGTTCCGCCGCGGCGTGCGGTCAGGTCTGTTCGT
This sequence comes from Kitasatospora sp. NPDC059812, assembly GCF_042732075.1. Lineage (NCBI taxonomy): Bacteria > Bacillati > Actinomycetota > Actinomycetes > Kitasatosporales > Streptomycetaceae > Kitasatospora > Kitasatospora sp. NPDC059812. The sequence goes on along the minus strand of NZ_JBHWIO010000051.1, from coordinate 4,235 downwards.
TCCCGGTCCACGCACGGAGCTTTTCCGGGTTGCGGACGGCCCAGATGCGGCTGACGCGGACGCCGGTGGTTTCGAACGCGGCCACGGTCACCGTGACGCCGGTGTGCTGGGTGACCAGGCCGGGGCGGCCGGAGTTGTTAGAGCTGCCGGAGTCCGTGCGGCGCGGATGCGCCGACGGCCCGAGGACGCCAGTTGTCGGCAGGCCGCGGGCGTCCGGTCGACGATCTCGGAGACCTCGGCGCCGCACCTCACATCTCGCGGGCCTGCGTCGTCGGACTGCCGAGTACGTGCTCGCCGCGATCCTGGCGTGGCGGCCGGGCGGCGGGCCTCCCCGCCCCATCCTGTACGCGGCGGGCTTCCTCGCACTCGCCTCGGTCCAGGTTGGCGTTGCGTCAGGCGCTGCCGGGTGCCTCTGGTGCCGACCCGCTGCGACGCACCCCGTGACGCCCGCCGAGCCTCGGGGGCCCCGCGCCGTACCGTCAGCGACCCGTCTGCGGGCTCGGGCCGGGGCGCCGCAGTGTCGGTGGTGTCTGGTACGAAGGCCCTGTGACGGAGGACGAGATCATCAAGCGGCTCATCGAGCAGAATGCCGGAGAACGGCCTTCGCCCGCGCCTCCGGAGGCCGTGTCCGGGCTCGAAGCAGTTGTGGGGCACCCGATGCCGTCTTTGCTCAGACGGATCTATCTCGAGGTCGCCGATGGCGGATTCGGCCGCTGGGGCGGTGCCCTGTCGCTCACCGAGTACCGTGACGAACCGCCCGTACTGGAGGCGTACCTCGGGTGGCGCGAGGGCTACGGCGCGGACTATCCGACACCGGTGGTACCGCTACTGCCCTGGGGCTGCGCTATCTGGTCGCTCGTCGACTTCGGCACTCCCGACGGGCGGATGTGGGGTTGGGACCCGAACGGCGGGTGCCTGCGTCACTCCCTCTTCCCCGAACCGTTCACCCTGTCCGAGCGGCTCACCGGCTGGCTGGACGGCCGGGAGGACTTCCCGCAGCCGCCCAACCTGGCTGACTGCTCGGAGTGAGTGGTTCGGCACGGCTGTATGGCTATTACCTGACGCGAATGATTGCTCGGGAGCAATGATTCATCCTGAAATCGGCAGATTGGGTGGCGGCTCGTCACGCACGGTTTCTTGGGGGATTCTTGACCGGGAAGTCGAAGCGTGCGCCCGTCGAGTTGGACAATCCGGAAAAGTCATCAAATTTTCACATTTTGCACAATCGATGCTTGTGCATTGCGGAGGTGAGGATGACGATGGACCGAGGGGGACTTCGAAAGAAGGTTGATCATGTCATTCCTCGGACAGTTCCAGTCCTTCGGGCGGTTCCGTGACGACTGGGGCGGCGGTGGTCGCGGTGGCGACTACGGCGGCGACTTCGGTGGCGACGGTGGCGGCTACGGCGGCTACGGCGGCTACGACGACTTCGGCGGCGACTTCGGTGGCGACCGTGGCGGCTACGGCGGCTACGGAGGCGACCGCGGCGGCTACGGAGGCTACGGAGGCCGGTGGTAAGGATCGCTTCCCTGTGAGAGCGGGCCGGGCACGTGTGCCCGGCTTTGCCGTGTCGGCCGGGAGTGACCCCATGCGGCCCCGCGCCGGCCGTGCGTGTGGAGATCTTCCATTCCCGGAGCAGGGTCTCTTTGATCGGGAGTTCCTCTCAATCCGGGAGTGATCTGGGCTCGGGGACGAGCGAGAAGACCGTGAGATGACGAGGAAACACAGGCTTCGGTCGGCTCTGCGACGCTTGCTCACGGTCGCCGAGACCTCCGATGTGGTCGCCGCGGCACCGCCGGTCCCGCTCCAGGCGATCTTCCGGCGGTTCTGGCCCTACACCAAGGGCGGCCGCCGATGGCTGGTGGTGCTGCTGGCCCTGGTCGCGGTGGGCCCGGCGATCGAGGCGATGGAGATCTGGCTGTTCAAGATCGTCATCGACGACATGCTCATTCCGCACCGGCTGGACCTGTTCCTGCCGATCGCCCTCGCCTATGTGGGGCTGACCCTGCTCTCCGGAGTCCTGGGCTTCGCCCGCCGGGTGATCTCCACCTGGGTCAGCGAACGCTTCCTGCTCATCCTGCGGTCGGACGTGTTCCGGCACATCCAGGGCCTGTCACTGGGCTTTTTCGAGCGCCGGCGGCTCGGCGACGTGCTGTCCCGGGTGACCGGCGACGTGGACGCGGTCGAGACCTTCCTGCTCTCCGGCATCGTCAACGCGCTCGGCCAGGTGGCGAGGCTCGGCATCTACGTCGGCCTGCTGCTGGTGCTGCGCTGGGAGCTGACCCTGGTCGCGCTGGTCGCCGCGCCGCTGTTCTTCCTCACCGCCCGCCGCTTCGCCAAGCTGATCCGGGCGGCCTCGCGCGAACGCCGCCAGCGCAGCGGCTCGATCAGCGCGGTCGCCGAGGAGACGCTCGGCAACATCGCGCTCGTCCAGGCGTACAACCGCCAGGGCTGGGAGCACGCCCGATTCCAGCGCGAGAGCGTCGGCCGGTACCACGCGGCGATGGCCTCGACCAGGATCGGAGCGCTCTACGGGCCGGCGGTCGACTTCGTCGAACTGCTCGGCGGCCTGGTGGTCATGGGCCTCGGGGCCTGGGAACTCGTGCACGGCCGGCTCACCTTCGGTGGCCTCATCGTCTTCCTCACCCTGCTGAGCAGGCTCTACGGCCCGATCCAGAGCATGTCCGGACTCGGCAACACCTTCTACGCGGCCTCCGCCGCCGCCGAGCGGATCATCGAACTGCTCGACCAGCGTCCACAGGTGACCGATCCCGTCACCCCCCGGTCGCTCGGTCGCGCCCGGGGCGGCATCGAGTTCGACGACGTCACCTTCCGTTACCCGGAGGTGGAGGCGCCCGCGCTGGCGGGGGTGTCCTTCGAGGTGGCACCGGGGGCGACGCTGGCCCTGGTCGGCGCCAGCGGCGCGGGCAAGTCCACCGTCGCCAAGTTGCTGCTGCGCTTCTACGACCCGGACGACGGCGCGGTACGGCTCGACGGCCTCGACCTGCGCGACCTCGCCCTCACCGACCTGCGCGAGAACGTCGCGGTGGTGCTCCAGGAGACCCTGGTCTTCCACGGCACCGTCCGGGAGAACATCGCCTACGGGCGTCCCGAGGCGAGTGAGGCCGAGATCCTGGCGGCGGCCCGGGCGGCGGACGCCCACGAGTTCATCACCCGGCTCCCGGACGGCTACGACACCCTGGTCGGCCAGCGCGGCCGGCTGCTCTCCGGCGGCCAGCGCCAGCGCCTCGCGATCGCCCGCGCGATGGTCCGGGACGCCCCCGTCCTCATCCTCGACGAGCCCACCACGGCCCTGGACGCGGAGTCGAGCCAACGGATCATGGGCCCGCTGCGTCTGCTCATGGCCGATCGCACGACGATCATCATTTCGCACAACCTGCTGACCGTTCGCGACGCCGACCAGATCGTCCTGCTCGACCAGGGCCGGATCGTCGCCCACGGCACCCACACGGAGCTCCTCCTCCGCAGCTCCGTCTACGCGGGCCTGCACCGGTTGCACCACCCGCCGGGCGAGTCCGTGGAGGCCGTCCCCTGAGTCGTCGCCCGGGCGTACCGATCTCGGTACGGTGCTGGCCGAGGCCTCGGTGCGGGCCTGGCCGAAGCCTCGGCCGGGCCCGGCTGGGGCGTACCGCTGGGGGAGCAGAAGGTCCGCGCCGGAAATCAGCTGACCGGCGCTGCCCCGGCGGGCTCTCGCCCTGCCTGCCGATGTTCGGAGCACTACGTGGCGAATCCGGTTGAGCAGTACCGGTCGCCTGGCACTAGATGATCTTCGCGTTCGAGGAGTGACGATGAGGGTCGGGCCGTGGGCCGGGGGGGGTCTCGGGGCTCGTCGCGGAAATCGGGTTCTGGCTCAGCTTCTGTTCTGTGGCTGGCGACAATAGGTCACAGAGTTCGCCTCGCGGAGACGTGATCAATAGGGTGTCTCAGGCCGCGGTGACGGGCCGCGCGCACATGTGAACGCTCGGCAGGGCCTTGTCCGAGCTCTCCGAGAGGCACTGCTGATGCACCCGGGTGTTGCCCGACTGGCTGGGATTCTGCCGCCGCACTCCGGAGCCGGCGATCCCGTCGACTGGGACGAGGCGGCTCGTAGGTGGGGCACTTCGTTCCCGGCGGACTACCTGTCGTCGACGGGTGAAATTAGGGCCACGGACGGCGCATCAAAAGCGGGCCACTGCGTGATCTCTTGAACATCCTGACTTCACTGGTATGGGAGT
>NZ_JBHWIO010000050.1:4599-62117 GCF_042732075.1 Kitasatospora sp. NPDC059812 | reverse complement strand
GGGGGGGGGGGGGGGGGGGGGGGGGGGGGGGGGGGGGGGGGGGGGGGGGGGCGGGGGGGGGGGGGGGGGGGGGGGGGGGGGGGGGCGGGGCGCGCCCCGCCCCCCCCCCCCCCCGCACCCTCGGGCTCGTTCCTCGTTCTGCGAGGCGGCTACGGCCGCATCTCGTACGCGCCCGACAGCTCCTCGACCCGGGCCCACACGGCGGCGGCCCGCTCCGCGTTGGCGACCGGCCGGCGCACGTTCGCCAACGCCCAGGCGGCCTGCTCCGGGGTCGTCGAGGCCTTGCCGTGCAGCTCGGTCGCGTGCGCGGAGAAGTCGCGGACCAGCGCGTCGAAGATCTGGTCCAGGACGTCCTCGTCCAGGCCGGTCAGCTCCGCCTGCTCCAGCACCAGCTGGCCGTAGACGATCAGTGCGAACAGCTGGCCGATCTCCAGCAGGAAGTCCAGGTCCGCCTGCTGCTCCTTGCTCGGTGCGTGGCTGAGGAGCAACTCGCAGAAGCCGTCGGCCTGTTCGCGGAAGCGGGCGACGTTCGGCAGCTGGGTGTGGCGGTCGTACGCGGTGCGCCAGTCGTGGAAACGGATCGCGCCGAGGCCGCGTGCCGCACCCTGGCGGAACAGGAAGGCGTCATCGGTGGCGTCCAGCCGGGTCGGCACCGGGGCGTAGTCGCTCGGGGCGAACAGGTAGTTGCCCATGAACTTGAGGATCAGCGCCAGGTTGACGTGGACGGTGCCCTCCAGCTTCGGCAGGCCGCGGATGTCCTTCGCCGCCTTGTCGAAGTAGGTGTCCGCCTCGAAGCCCTTGGCCGCGATGACGTCCCACATCAGGTCGATGACCTTCTCGCCCTCGGTGGTGACCTTCATCTTGGTCATCGGGTTGAACAGCAGGTAGCGGCGGTCCTCGGGGGAGGCGGTGCGGAAGTAGTCCACGGCCCGCGCACTGAACATCTTCATCGCCACCAGGCGGGCGTACGCGTCGGTCAACTCCCGCCGCACGTGGGGGAAGTCGGTGACCTTCCGGCCGTACAGCACCCGGTTGTGGGCGTGCGTGACGGCCTCGTACATCGCGTGCTCGCAGATGCCGACCGAGGCCGTGCAGAGGTTGAACTTGCCGACGTTGACGGTGTTCAGCGCGGCGTCGAAGGCGGCCTGCCCGGTGTGCAGCACGTCCTCGGCGCGCACCGGGTAGCCCTCCAGCCGGAACTCGCTGACGTACATCTGGGCGTTCACGACGTTCTTGACCAGGTGGTACGCGTCGTGGCGGCTGTCGGCGGCGAAGAAGACGTAGCCCTCGGGGCCCTCGACGTCGGAGCGGCGGCCGAACACCGAGACCAGGCCGGCCACGTTGCCGTTGCCGATGTAGTACTTGGAGCCGGTCGCGGTGAAACCGCCCTCGCCGTCCGGGGTGAGGATCATGTCGGTGGAGTAGATGTCGGCGCCGTGGGTGCGCTCGGAGAGCCCGAACGCCATGACGTGACCCTCCGTCAGGAGCTTGGCGGCGCGGGCCCGGACGGCCTCGTTCTTGCTCTGCCAGACCGGCCCGAGGCCGAGAATGGTGACCTGCCAGGTGTACCAGTAGCCGAGGCCGTAGAAGCCCAGGATCTCGTTCAGCTCGGCGATCCGGGAGGTGTCCCAGCGCTTGCCCGGGTCGGCCGCGGACGGGGTCAGGAACTCCGCGAACAGGCCCTCCTTGGCGGCGAATTCGAGGAAGTCGGCGTACCAGGTGCGGTCGACGTAGGTGTCGATCAGCGCCTTCTTGCCGCGGGACTCGAACCAGTCCACGGTCGCGCGCAGCAGCCGGCGGGTCGGCTCGTCGAACTGCGCGGGGTCGTACGTACGCGGGTTGAAGAGCATCACGGGCTCCCGGGGGTCGAGGGTGAGGGGCGGCGGGTGGTGGCTGCTGGGTGGCGGCGAACAGCAAACAGATAACAGATGACAACTAACAGATTTCAGATTCTGTTATCTGTTACCTGTTGTCTGTCACCCGCGGCGAGGCGGTGCAGGGTGGCGAGCACGTCGTCGAGCCAGGCGAGGGTCATCCGCTCGTACTCGATGCCGCCGCGCAGCACCACGTGCTGGAGCTCCTGCCGGGTGTCGAGCGCGGTGAGGTCGGGGAAGTCGCGCTGCTCGCCGTGCAGGTAGCGGGCGAGCAGGGCGGCATGGCTCTCGCGGTGCCGTTCGACCTCGGAGATCAGCGCGGCCGGGTCGTCGAAGGCGGCGGCGCGGATCTTGACCGCGAGCTCGTGTCGGACGGACTCCGGCTCGACCGGTTCGCGCAGCCAGTCGGCGAGCACGGCCCGTCCGGCGTCGGCCGCCGAGTAGACCTTCTTGTCCGGCCGGCCGTCCTGGGCGACCTCCTCGGCGGCGACCCAGCCGTCGGCCTCCATCCGCCGCAGCACCTTGTAGATCTGCTGGTGGGTGGCGGTCCAGAAGCGCCCGATGGAGCGGTCGAAGCGCCGGGCCAGTTCGTAGCCCGAGCCCGGCTGCTCCAGCAGTGAGACGAGGATCGCGTGCTCCAGTGCCATGTCCCGCATCCTGCTATGCAACGAATTGCATAGGCAATGGGGGTCCGGAGTGGTGAGACGCAGGTCACCGGCGTGATCGGATGGTTATCGATCATTTGTGGCCAAAGGGCGCAAATCATCGGATAAGCGCCAGAATGGGTACGGGGCAAGAGCCCTCCATGTTCCGAACCATAGGAGGTGGTATCGGTGTCTACCCAGATTCCGATGGGCATGGAGCATCACCCGGACATCGTCGAACTCCGGGAGCACTACGAGCGGATCACCTCGACCCCGCGCGCCCAGGCCACGGAGGCCCTGGCCGTGCTGGCCGGCCTGTTCCTGGCGGCATCGCCATGGATCGTCGGCTTCACCGCCTTCAACACGCTGACCGTGACCTGCCTGATCGTCGGCCTGGCCTACTGCGTGCTGATGGCGGGATACGGGTCGGCCTACGAGCGCACCCACGCGAGGGCCTGGGCGGCCACCGTGCTCGGCGCGTGGACGATCGTCTCTCCCTGGCTCGTCTCCGGATCGGCCGCGCAGGGCAGGAACATCGTCACCTGCGTCATCGTCGGTGCCGTGATGTTCCTGCTCGGTCTCGCGGCGATCTCGATGGCCACGATCACGGCGAACGGAGCAGCGATGCGGCTCGGCCGGGCCGGCCGCGCCAAGGGCTGACGTCACTGACAGTCCGCGTCCGGGGCGTGGAGGGCCGAACCGTCCTCCGCGCCCCGGCGCACGTCGTCAGGGAGCCGCGGCCGTCACGGGTGGGTCGTTGGCCGTCATGGGCGGGTGGGTGGCCGTCACGGGCGGGTCATCCGTAGGACGTCCAGGGCCTCGTCGAGCTGTTCCCGGGTGAGCTTGCCCTGTTCCACGTAGCCGTGCTCCAGCACGACCTGTCGGATCGTCTTCCGCTCGGCCAGCGCCTGCTTGGCGACCTTCGCCGCCTCCTCGTACCCGAGGTAGCGGTTCAGCGGGGTGACCACCGAGGGGGAGGACTCCGCGTACTCCCGGGCCCGTTCGACGTTGGCGGTGATGCCGTCCACCGTCCGGTCCGCCAGCAGTCGGGCGCTGTTGGCGAGCAGCCGCACCGACTCCAGCACGTTGCGGGCGAGCACCGGGAGCATCACGTTCAGCTCGAAGTTGCCGCTCGCGCCGGCCAGGGTGACCGTCGCGTCGTTGCCGACCACCTGGGCGGCGACCATCAGCACCACCTCGGGGAGCACCGGGTTCACCTTGCCCGGCATGATCGACGAACCGGGTTGCAGGTCCGGCAGGTTGATCTCGCCGAGGCCGGTGCGCGGGCCCGAGCCCATCCACCGCAGGTCGTTCGCGATCTTCGTGAAGCCGACGGCCACCGTGCGCAGTTGCCCGCTCAGCTCGACCAGGGCGTCGCGGGCGCCCTGCGCCTCGAAGTGGTCCCGGGCCTCGGTCAGCGGCAGGCCGGTGGTGCGGGCGACCTCCTCGATCACCGCCGCCGGGAAGCCCGGCGGGGTGTTGATCCCGGTGCCCACCGCCGTGCCGCCGAGGGGCAGTTCGGCGACCCGGGGGAGCGTCGCCAGCAGCCGCTCCCGCCCGTGCCGCACCTGAGCGGCGTAGCCGCCGAACTCTTGGCCGAGGGTGACCGGCGTGGCGTCCATCAGGTGCGTCCGGCCCGACTTGACCACCTGCGCGAACTCGGCGGCCTTGCGCTCCAGCGCCTCCGCCAGGTGCTCCAGCGCCGGGATCAGGTCGTGCGTGACGGCGGCGGTGGCGGCGATGTGGATCGAGGACGGGAAGACGTCGTTGGACGACTGGCTGGCATTCACGTGGTCGTTCGGGTGGACCGGGCGGCCCAGCCGCTCGGCGGCCAGGGTGGCGATCACCTCGTTGGCGTTCATGTTGGACGAGGTGCCCGAACCGGTCTGGAACACGTCCACCGGGAACTCGTCGTCCCACCGCCCTTCGGCGACCTCCTCGGCCGCCGCCGCGATCGCCGCCGCCGTGTCCTCGTCCAGGACGCCGAGACGGGCGTTCACCCGGGCCGCGGCGGCCTTGATCCCGGCCAGCGCGGCGATGTGCGCGCGCTCCAGCCGCTGGCCGGACACCGGGAAGTTCTCCACCGCCCGCTGCGTCTGCGCCTGCCACTTCGCGGCGGCCGGCACCCGGACCTCGCCCATCGAGTCGTGCTCGACGCGGTACTCCCGCTGGTTCTCCTGCTCGTCACCCATCACGCGCTGCACCTCCTGAACGGGCCGGTGGTCCGGCCCCGAGCGGTCTCCGATCACCACAGCCGCGCGCGGGCCCCGGGTATTTCCGCCCGGCCGCATCCGGTGTTGCAGCCCGGCCACGCTCGTTGTTCCGGCCCGGCCGCATCCACGGTTACGGCCGGGCCGCGCCCGTCGTTGCCGCCGGGTCCGCCCGGCCGCATCCGGTCGTTACCGTCGCGTCCGGTCGTTACCGCCGGGGCAGCTCGGCCGCGCCCGTCGTCACCGCCGGGGCAGCTCGGCGCGGACCAGTTCGCCCGGCGCGGTGCCGGCCTGGGCGACCAGGGCGCCGCCCGGCGCCCAGAAGCCGGAGCCGCCCGAGGTCTGCGGCTGCTCGCCGCTCGCCCCGGCGGAAGTGGCCAGCACGGCCCACACCCCGTGGGTGGCGGCGCGGTCGCGGAGGTGCCCGTCCCGGCGGGCGGCCTGCGCGGGCCCCGCGCCGTACAGGGTGGAGGCGACGTAGGCGTCGATGCCGAGCGCGGCGGTCTCCTCGGCGTGCGCGGGATCGGCGGCGTCGGCGCAGATCGCGAGGCCGAACCGCAGGCCGTCCAGTTCCAGGACGGCGGGCCCGTGGCCGGGGGTGAACCGGTCGTGCTCGGCGCCGTGCAGCCGCGTCTTCCGACACACGACGGCGACGCCTTCACCGGTGACGGCCAGGGTGGCGATGGACTCGCCCCCGTCGGGCTCGGTGACCGGCGCGCCGACCAGGGCGGTCGTGCCGGTCGCGGCGCAGGCGGCGACCAGCGGGGCGAGGCGCGGATCGGCCGGGCCGAGCGCGGGTGCGGCCAGGTCGTAACCGGTCAGGGACAGCTCGGGGAACACCACCAGGCGCGCGGCGGCCTCCCGTACGGCCTGCGCGTGCCGTTCGACGTTCACGGCCACGGTGTCCGGGCGGCCGGCGTCGGCGCAGGCGGGCTGGGCGACGGCCACGGTGACGGTGGCAGTGGGGGCGGTGGTGGCGGCGATCAGGGGTGCGGGCATGGCGGTGTCTCCGGGCACGAGGTGGAAAAGATCAACGTATGCGCAGGTCCGGGCGGTGGACAAGGGTTTCGCGTGGCAGCCGGGACGGAGCCGCCCGGGGCGGACGCACGCACCGCTCCGCGCTGCGCCCGGAGCGGCCGCGGCCCGGAACATGATCACCCGAATGGATGAATAGCTGCGTGGAGTGCTTCAAACTGCCGTACGCCACTTCGTACGCTCCTGCCCAGGCCGGATTCACACCGGCCCCACCCGGATCGCCGCTGCTCGGCATCACTGCTGCTGCTCGGCATCATCGCTGCGCGGCATCACCGCCGCTCGGCGCGGGTGACCGGCTAGTGGGGGCGGACTCATGACGACGACAGGGCGGGGCATGACCGGGGGCACGGAAGACCGCAGGGGGACGGACCCGGGGACGGAGTCGGAGTCGGGGACGGAGCCGAGGACGGCCCCGGACGCGGACGCGGACGCGGACACGGACGCGGGGAACGGGCGCGGGAAGGTTCGTGGAAACGCCAGGGGCGGCGGCCTCACCAGGCGGCAGATGCTCGGCGCCTCGGCCGCCTTGGGCGGCGCGGCCTGGCTGCTGCGCGGCACCATCGGCCCGGACAGCGCCGAGGCGGCCACCCCGGTGCCGCCCGGCCTGCCCGCCGGCACCGAGTTGTACCAGCGGGTCTTCCAGAACTGGTCCGGCGAGATCCGCACCGACCAGCTGTGGACCTGCGCGCCCCGCACGCCCGAGGAGGTGCCGGCGCTCGCCGACTGGGCGCACGCCAACGGCTGGCGCCTGCGCGCCACCGGCTACCGGCACACCTGGGCGCCGCTCACCGTCGCCAACGGGACCCCGGACAGCGCCCGCGTCCTGCTCGTGGACACCAGCCGCCACCTCACCGCGATGACCGCCGACTCGCCGACCACCGTCCGGGTCCAGACCGGCGCCACCATGGAGGACCTGCTCGCCCACCTGGCCGGCCGGGGCCTCGGCCTGACCGCGTGCCCGGCACCCGGCGAACTCACCGTCGGCGGGGTGCTCGCCATCGGCGGCCACGGCACCGCCGTACCCGCCGCCCACGAACTCCGGCCGGAGGGGCACGGCTACGGCTCGGTCAGCAACCAGGTCGTCCGGCTCACCGCCGTCGTCCTCGACCCGGCCACCGGCCGCTACACCCTGCGCACCTTCGAGCGCGCGGAGGCCGACAGCGCCGCCTTCCTGGTGCACCTGGGCCGCGCCTTCCTCACCGAGGTCGTGCTGCGGGCCGGCGCGGACCGGCCGCTGCGCTGCGTCAGCCGTCTCGACATCCCGGCCAGTGAACTGTTCGCCCGCCCCGGCACCGGAGGCGGCGGCGGGATCCTGGGCGGCGGTGGGCTCCTGGGTGGCCTGCTCGGCGGTGGCGGCCCGCGCACCCTCGCCGACTTCGTCGAGCGCGACGGCCGGGTCGAGGCGATCTGGTTCGCCTACACCGAGTACCCCTGGCTGAAGACCTGGAGTGTCGCCCCGGCCAAGCCGCTGGGCTCCCTGCCCGTCGACCAGCCCTACAACTACCCCTTCTCGGACAGCATTCCGGAACCGGTCGCCCGGCTCGCCGGCCAGATCCTCGCCGGCGCCTGGGGATCGGCCCCGCTGTTCGGCCAACTCCAGTACCTGATCGCCAAGGTGGCGCTCACCGGCGACCTCACGGACGTCCTCCTCTCCGGCGGACTGCTGCGCGACCTGCTCAGCGGCGACCTGATCACCCACCTGCTCGCCGGTGGCCTGCGCTCCGACCTCTGGGGCCCGTCGCGCAGCCTGCTGCAGTACGTCCGGCCCACCACCCTGAGGGTGACCGCCAACGGCTACGCGGTCCTCGCCAAGCGTGCCGACCTCCAGTGGGTGGTCAGCGAATTCGCCGCCTACTACCGGAAGTTGCTGGCCGACTACCAGGCCCGGGGGGAGTTCCCGGTGAACGGCGCGGTGGAGATCCGGGTCACCGGCGTGGACGACCCGACCTCCTCCGGCGTCCCCGGCGCGCGGCCGCCGCTGCTGTCCGCGCTGCGTCCTCGGGCGGACCGCCCGGAGTGGGATACCGCGATCTGGCTCGACGTCCTGGCCTTCCCCGGCACCCCGGGGCTGGAACGTTTCGCCCGCGACCTGGAGCAGTGGCTGCTGCGCACCTTCGACGGCACCCGGGCGGGCCTGCGGGTCGAGTGGTCCAAGGGCTGGGCGTACACCGCCGACGCGGCCTGGTCCGACCCGGACCTGCTCGGCCGGGTCATCCCCGCGAGCCTGCGCGACGGCGGCGGGCCGGGCTGGGACGAGGCGGTTGCCGTCCTGGACCGGCACGACCCGCACCGGGTGTTTGGAAACCCCTTCCTGGACGGGTTGTTGAAGTAGTGGAGCACATTTGACGGAACGTCAGATGTGCTCCATGACGATCACCGCAAGGGTGTCCGGAGCCAGTGCGCGGAAGACGTGCGGGGCGTCGCCCGGGTAGCTCACGTAGTCGCCCGGGCCCAGCTCGACCGGGGCCTCCGTCGGTCCGGCCAGCGCCCGGCCCGAGCCGACCAGCACGTGCTCGACGGTGCCGGGCATGTGCGGGTCGGAGGCCCGGGTCTCGCCCGGCTGCGCCTCGATCCGGTAGATGTCGCGCCGGGCGTTCGGCGGGCAGGAGGACAGTACGGTCGCCGCGTAGTCGGCGCGCTCGGAGTGGGTCACCGGGCCCTCGCCGGCCCGGATCACCCTGACCGCCGGGCGCGGGGGGTCGACCAGGCGGCTGAACGGTACGTTCAGCGCGACGGCGAGGGCCCAGAGCGTCTCCACGCTCGGGTTGCCCGCGCCCGACTCCAGCTGGGAGAGCGTCGACTTGGCGATGCCCGCGCGCCGGGCCAGCTCCGCCATCGACAGCCCGCCGCGTTCGCGCTCGCGCCGGATGGAGACGGAGATCAGGCCGATCAGATCCGCGCCGGAACCCGCGCTCGGGGTGGTCCGGTCACTCATGCTTGCCACTCACGCTCTCTCCTGGTTCCTTCTCCGGCCCCCGTGCGGCTGGTGCCGTTCATGCTGCCACTCGTGAGGGCGACTGTCCGCACCTGCCCGCCGTTCGCTCTGTCGGTCCAATCGTTCGCCTTGACGAACGGCGGGCGATGGGTTCACGCTGGTGGACATGCGTTCGCTACTCCGAACACTGGAGCATGCCACCCTTCGGGACATCGCTCTCGTCTGCCTCGCCGACGCACTCGTCGGCGCCTCCTTCGGCGCGATCAGCGCCTCCGGCGGCCTGCCCCTGTGGGTGCCGGTCGCGCTCTCCGTCCTCGTCTTCGCGGGCGGCTCCCAGTTCGCGGCCGTCGGTGTGGTGCTGTCCGGTGGCGGTGCGCTCGCCGCCGTCGCCACCGGACTGGTGCTCAACGCCCGGCTGCTGCCCTTCGGCTTCGCCGTGGCCGACGTGCTCGACGGTCCGTGGTGGCGGCGGCTGTTCGGCGCGCAGCTGATCACCGACGAGACCGCCGCGTTCGTCCTGCGGCAGGACGACGGGCGGCGGCGACGGGCTGCGTTCTGGCTCTGCGGGCCGGCGCTGTTCGTGGTGTGGAACGTTTCGGTGGTGCTCGGGGCCCTGGCCGGAGGGCTGATCGGGGACACGGACGCGCTGGGCCTCGACGCGGCCTTCCCCGCCGTGCTGCTCGCGCTCGTGCTGCCCTCGCTCGCGGACCGCCGGGTCCGTACCGCCGCCGTGGCCGGCGCTGTCGTCGCGGTCGCGGCCACGCCGTTCGTCCCGGCGGGGCTGCCCGTCCTGCTCGCCCTCGTCGGGCTGTTGTTCGCCGGGTGGCCCGGAACGCGCGAGGGGCGTGACGGTCGTGAGGTGCGGGAGGGGCGTGAGGTGCGGGAGCCGCAGAACTCGCTGCAGTTGCGGGAGCCGCGGGAGTCGCGGAAGGGGGCGTCGGTCGAGGAACCGGGCGTCCCGGTGGTCGAGCGGGAGGAAGCCCGATGATGCCGTTGTACGCCGTGCTGCTGCTGGCCGTCGGGACGTACGCCTTCCGCCTTGCCGGGCCGCTGCTCGGCCACCGGCTCGCCCTCTCGGAGCGTGTGCGGCACCTGCTCGCCGTCGCCGCGGCCGTCCTGCTGGTCGCCCTGGTCGCCACCGGTGCCCTCACCCAGGGCCAGGGCTTCGCCGGTTGGGCCCGTCCGGCCGGCGTCCTGGTCGCCGGTGTGCTCGCGCTGCGGCGGGCGCCGTTTCCGGCGGTGGTGATCGCGGGCGCGGCGACGACGGCGCTGCTGCGGCTGTGCGGGGTGGGGTGAGCGGGGTGGGGTGAGCGGCGCGCCCGTCAGCCGCCCAGCGCCTTGAAGAAGATCGTCGTCGGGTGCGCGACCCCCGCGGGGTCGGTCGCGTAGTCCGGCACCGAACCGACCCGGGTCCACCCGGCCGCCTCGTACAGCCGCTCGGCGGGGCTGCCCGTCTCGGTGTCCAGCACCAGCAGCCGCAGCCCCAGCTCGGCCGCCCGCTCCTCCAGCACCGCCAGCAGTCGCCCGGCCAGCCGCTGCCCCCGGTCCGCCGGATGCACCATCAGCTTGGCGACCTCACCCCGGTGCCGCCCGTTCGCGGGCACCGCCGGGCGCAGCTGGATCGTCCACAGCAGCAGCCGCTCCGCCGCGACCTCCGGGGCGAGCGCCCGCCACCACGCGACGGCCTCGGCCCGCCCCAGCGGCGCGAGGAAGCCGAGCGACCCGCCACCGTGGACGGTGTCCACCAGCAGCCCGGCCAGTTCCTCCGCCGCGCCGTCCAGCTCCTCCGCCGCCACCTGACCGACCGCGTACGCCTCGCCCGCCATGTCGTCTTCCTCACTCGCTCGCGCCCGCCCGCCGCCCGGGCGGTTGCGCCATACTCGCCGGTACTGCGCCGAGACCGGGATCCCGTCGATATCCCGCCGACACTACAAGGAGCTTCGATGACGAAGCCGACCCGGATCGACCCGTCCGACCTGCTCGCCGTCGGCGACCTGCTCTCCGACGAGGAGCGGCTGATCCGCGACACCGTCCGGAGGTTCACCGAGGAGCGGATCCGCCCGCACATCGGCGACTGGTTCGAGCGCGGCGTCTTCCCGGCCCGCGAACTCGCCCCCGAACTCGGCGCCCTCGGCGTGCTCGGCATGCACCTCGACGGCTACGGCTGCGCGGGCGCCGGCGCGGTGGCGTACGGGGTCGCCTGCATGGAGCTGGAGGCGGCCGACTCCGGGCTGCGCAGCTTCGTCTCGGTGCAGGGCTCGCTCGCGATGCGTTCGATCCACGCCTTCGGTTCTGAGGAGCAGAAGCAGCGCTGGCTGCCCGGCATGGCCGCGGGTGAGCTGATCGGCTGCTTCGCCCTCACCGAGCCGGACTTCGGCTCCGACCCGGCGAACATGCGGACCCGCGCGGTGCGCAAGGGCGGCGACTGGGTGCTCTCCGGCAGCAAGATGTGGATCACCAACGGCAGCATCGCCGACGTCGCCGTCGTCTGGGCGCAGACCGAGGAGGGCGTGCGCGGCTTCCTGGTCGAGCGCGGAGCGCGCGGCCTGACCGCCACCGACGTGCACGGCAAGCTCTCCCTGCGCGCCTCCGTCACGAGCGAACTCGCCTTCGACGAGGTGGTGCTGCCCGCCGACGCCGTCCTGCCGGGCGTCACCGGCCTGCGCGGACCGCTCTCCTCCCTCAACGAGGCCCGCTACGGCATCCTCTGGGGCACCGTCGGCGCCGCCCGCGACTGCTACACCGCCGCCCTCGACTACGCGAAGAGCCGGATCCAGTTCGACCGCCCGATCGCCGGATTCCAGCTCACCCAGCACAAGCTCGTCGAGATGATGCTGGAGGTGGAGAAGGCCTACCTGGTCGCCCTGCGGATCGGCCGGCTCAAGGAGGAGGGCGCGGCCCGCCCGCCGCACATCAGTTTCGGCAAGCTCAACAACGTCCGCACGGCGCTGGAGATCGCCCGCAGCGCCCGGACCGTCCTCGGGGCCAACGGCATCACCACCGAGTACCCGGTGCTGCGGCACGCCAACAACCTGGAGTCGGTGCTCACCTACGAGGGCACCAGCGAGATCCACACCCTGATCCTGGGCGAGGCCATCACCGGCGAGTCCGCCTACCACTGACGGGCCGTCCACCTCGGGAATTCCGGTGGCCGGGACCGTCGCGGCCCGGCTACCGTGCCCACCGTGAACAGCAAGCCCACCACGCCCGGCACCGCCCCGACCACCACCCTCTGGCGCCCCACCGGCCCCGAGGAACTGGCCCTGGTCGAGGCGTCCGGCCGGCGCGCCTGGCCGCCCCGGCTGCCCGAGCAGCCGATCTTCTACCCCGTCCTCAACGAGGACTACGCGATCCGCATCGCCCGCGACTGGAACGTCCCCGCCTCCGGCGTCGGCTACGTCACCCGCTTCGAGGTCGACACCGCCTTCCTCGCCCGCTATCCGGTGCGGCAGGCGGGCGGCCGTACGATCCTCGAACTCTGGATCCCGGCCGAGGAGTTGCCGGAGCTCAACCGGAACATCGTCGGCCGCATCGAGGTCGTCCACGAGTTCCGCCCCCAGTCGTGACGCGCCCAGCCGCGCCGGGCCCGGTTGGCGTGCGCCCGGGTGAGGAAGGCCCGGGTAGGGCGCGTCCGGGTGGGGCGCCCGCAACCGTGCCCCACCCGGCAGCGACGGCGCGCGAGGTGCGCACGGACCACGTGCTGCTCAGCTCCGCCCAGCGGACCAGCACCACCGCGCTGCTCACCCAGGCCGCCGCCCGGCGCGGCCTCGACACCGCCGTCCTGGACGGCCCGGCCACGGTCGAGCGCCTCGCGGGGCGGCCCGTCCACTGGTACGGCGGCCCGCTCTCCGCGGCCCGGATCGCCGGACCGCTCGGCCTCGCCCTGCTCGAACCCGACGACGACTGGCTCACCCGCCTGCCCGAGGAGTTCACCCGGCGCCGGATCGAGCTCACCACCCTCGCCGAGGCGTGGACGCTGCGCCGCCCGGCATTCGTCAAGCCACCCGCCGACAAGTCGCTCCCGCCCGCGGTCTACCCGGACGGCACCCGCCTGCCGCGCACCGGCGACCGGATCGGCCCCGACACGCCCGTCCTGGTCAGCGAGCCGGTGACCTTCGCCGCCGAGTACCGGCTGTTCGTCCGCGATGGTGAGGTGCTCACCGGCAGCCGCTACGCCCGCTTCGGCCGGCTCGACCCGGCACCGCTGACCGCCGAGGCCGGCGCCTTCGCCCGGCGCCTGCTCGCGGCAGTCGGCGACACCCTGCCCAGCGCCGTCGCCCTGGACGTCGGCCCGATCGCGGACCCGTACGACCCGGCCGAGCACTGGGCCGTCGTCGAGGCGAACCTGCCGTGGTTCGCGCACTGCTACGCCGCCGACCCGGACCGCGTCCTGGACGTCGTGCTGCGCGCCGCCGGACCGGTCTCCCAACTCGCCCAGGCCGACCGCCGGTTCGTCCGTACGGCCGCCTGACACCCGGCGGACACCCCGCGTTCGGCGGGTGGACGCCGGGCGGTACGGCGGGAGGTGGAGCATGGCGCGGTCGGCGGCGCCCTCGGCGGGCGCGGCCGGATGTGTACGACCGAAAGGAACCCCGCCATGTCCGCTGCCCAGTGGCCCCGCCCCCGGGTGCTCGTCGTCGGGATCGACGGCGTCCGCCACGACTACCTGGAGCACGTGCCGATGCCGCGCCTCCAGGAACTCGCCGAGGCCGGGTTCCTGGTGCCGGTGACCGTGGCGGACACCACGCCCACCATGTCCGGGCCGTGCTGGGCCACCATCGTCACCGGCGTCGAGCCCGCCAAGCACGGTGTCTGGGGCAACCACCTCGGCGGCAACCGGCTCGACGTGTTCCCGGACTTCGCCACCCGGCTCGCCCGCGGCGACCGCCGCCGCACCTTCGTCGCGGCAGGCTGGGACCCGCTGATGATCAACGAGTCCGGCGGCCCGCTGTTCCGCGCCCCCGGCCGACTCTCGTACATCGCCCCGGCCGAGGACACCCCCGAAGCCTGGGAGGCCGTCGACGAGGAGGTCACCCGCGAGGCCGTCCACGTCCTGGGCACCGCCGACCCGGAAGCCTCCTTCGTCTACCTCGGCGCCGTCGACGAGACCGCCCACTTCCTCGGCTGCGGCGACGAGTACCGGGCGGCCATGCGCACCGCCGACGAACGCCTCGGCCGACTGCTCGACGCCGTCCGCGGCCGTGCCGACCACGCCGACGAGCAGTGGACCGTCATCGTCGTCACCGACCACGGCCACGTCGACGCCGGCGGCCACGGCGGCCGCACCGTCGAGGAGCGCACGGCCTGGGTCGCCTGCGCCGGGCACGGCATCCCGGCCGGCCCGCCCACCGGGGAGATCCGCCACCCGGACGTCGCCGCCCAGGTGTATGCCTCGCTGCTGCGCCCCATCGACCCGCACTGGACCCTCGACGGCCGGCCCTTCCCGGTCGCCCGGCCGGTGCCGGAGGCGGTGTCGGTACCGATCTGACCGGTGCTCTGATCGGCGGTCCGGCCGGTGCTCTGACCAGTGCTCCGACCAGTGCTCCGACCAGCGGCCGGCACCGTTGCCGGCACCGGGCCCGACGACGCCTCAGGGGCGCGCTGATGCATCCGGGTGCAGCAGGCCGGGCTGCGCCGGAGACCGGCTTGAGTGACGCTCGATCGAGGCCCGGGCGGCACTTGAAGACGGTGTGCCAGCCTGGGCGCCCCACCGTGTAACCCCGAGACCGGGTCGCTGGACATACCTCTGAAGGTGGAGACGGTACCCCGTGGGATGGAGACAAGGTCGCGACCTCGTGGTGACGCTCCGGAGGCGTGGCACGGGCCACGATGGATACACCCGGACGGCAGACCTCGCCGACCGGACCGGAACCGGAGACGGAGAGGACAGACGGGCATGAAGGGCATCGTGAGCAAGGTCGCACTGGGAGTCGCGGGCACCGGCATGGCCGTCGCCGTGGCCGCCGTGGCAATCGGCCCGAGGGTGTCCGATTGGTACGACGGACGCCACCAGGAGCAGGCCACCTACGACACCGGCAGCCAGGCCAAGGCCGAGCGCCGTTCGATGCCGACCTGGCTGCCCGACAACGCCTCCTCGGTGAAGTACCTGATGTCCACCACCGGCGACGACCGCCTGCTGCGCGCCACCCTTCCGGAAGGACGGCTGCCCGTCGGCTGCAGCACCGGCCTGCCCGGCAAGTCCGCGCACTCGGTGCCGCTGTCGCTCAAGGCCGGCTGGTTCCCCGAGGGCGTCGCGGCCAAGGCCAGTGGCACCTGCGGGCACTACAACGTGACGCTCACCGGCAACCAGCTCTACGCGTGGCAGGACGGCGCGGCGGTGCAGGCGGCCCTGCGTTCGGAGCGGCCCACCAAGCACTGAGCCGAGCACCGAGCACCGTGCACCGAGCCGGGTGCCGTGTACCGCGCACGCCGTGAGGCTCCGAGTACGCCGACAGGCTCCGATCGGCCCGCCGGGCACCGACAGGTGCGGGCGGGCCGTCGTCGTGCGCGAGTGCCGCCGGGGTGGCCGACGGTGGACCAGAGGGAGGACCCCCGCTGTCGGAAACGGCCTGGGCTGCGATAGGACGGGGCGTGGACAAACCCGTCCCGCCCCCGTCCCGTCCCCCGTTCCGTGAGGAGCCCCATGCCCGGCCCGACCGTCGGCCCTGCCGGCGACACGTCGACCGCTCCCTCCGCCGCCCCCACCACCGGCCAGTCCCGCCCCGGCCGGGCCACCATCGCCGTCCTGGGCGGCCTCGTGGCGCTCGGCCCGCTCACCACCGACCTCTACCTGCCCGGGCTGCCCGAGATCGCCGACGACCTGGTCGCCGAACCGGCCGCCGTCCAGCTCACCCTCACCTTCTCCATGTTCGGGGTCGCGGCCGGGCAGTTGCTCTTCGGACCGCTCAGCGACCGCTACGGCCGCCGCCCGCCGCTGCTCGCGGGGCTCGTCCTCTACACCCTGGCCAGCGTGGTGTGCGTGATCGCGCCGAGCCTGACGGTGCTGATCATCGCCCGCTTCATCCAGGGCGCGGCCGGATCCGCCGGGCTGGTCATCGGCCGGGCCGTCGCCCGGGACCGCTTCCAGGGCGTCGCGATGCTGCGGTTCCTGGCCTCCATCGCGCTGATATCCGGGTTGGCGCCGATCCTCGCCCCGATCGTCGGCGCGCAACTGATGCGGTTCACCTCGTGGCGCGGCACCTTCGGCGCGCTGACCGCGCTCGGGCTGCTCCTGACCCTGGCCGCCTTCGGGGCGCTGCGCGAGACGCTGCCGACGCAGGCCCGGGGCACCGGCGGGGTGGGCGCGGCGCTGCGCACGATGGGGCGGTTGCTGCGCAACCTGCCGTTCCTCGGGCTGGCGCTGACCAGCGCCTTCGCCTTCGGTGCGCTGTTCGGCTACATCAGCGGGTCGTCCACGGTGCTTCAGCACGTGTACCAGGTCTCGCCGCAGACCTACAGCCTGCTCTTCGGGGCGAACTCGCTGGCCATCGTCGTCATGACGCAGTTGAACGGACGGGTACTCGCGCGCCGCTTCGCTCCGCGGGGGCTGATGCTGGCCGGGCTGGCGACGGCGGTGGTCGCCGGGGTGGCGCTGGTGTTGCTGACGGCGGTCTGGGACTTCGGGCTGGTCGGGTTCTGCCCGCCGTTGTTCGTGATGATGGGCAGCATGGGTGTGGTCCTGCCGAACACGGCCGCGCAGGCGCTCAGCCTGGTCGAGCCGCGGGCGGCCGGGACGGCGTCGGCGCTGCTCGGCACCGGCAACTTCCTGTGCGGGGCGGTGGTCGCACCGCTGAGCAGTCTCGGCGGCCGGCCGTCGGCGGTGCTGCTGGCGGTGGTCGTCCTGGCGAGCGGAGTGCTGGCGATGGCGGCGTACGTGACGCTGTGCCGGCCCGGGCGGATGAAGACGGCGGAGGCCGAGGTGGTGGCGGGGAGCTGACGGCGGACGGCCGCCGGCCGGCGACGAACAGCGAACAGCGAACAGCGGGCAACGAACAGATAACAGCTGACAGATAATGAAATCTGTCAGCTGTTATCTGTTATCCGTTCCCTGTTGACCGTCAGCCGTCGCCGTCAGCCATCAGCCGTCAATCGCAGCTCAGGCGATCGAGAAGTCGTCGCCGAAGGCGTTGCCCTGGCCGTACCAGCCGTGCAGGTACACGGTGACGGTGCCGGAGGCGCCGGTGGTGAAGGGGACGGTCAGCTTGGTCCAGCCGGAGGCGTTGGTCCAGGAGCTGGCGGTGGCGTCACCGCTGACGCCGAGGTACGCGTAGTTGCCCTGCACCCAACCACTCAGCGTGTAGCTGGTGTTGGCCTTCAGCGTGACGGTCTGCGAGCACTCGCCGGTCTGGCCGGCGGTCGCCGCCGCCTGGAGCGCGTAGGACCCGGAGTGGACCGGGGTGGAGACCACGGCGCCGCCGCTCTGGCAGGTCCACGGGGCGAGGCTGCCGGTCTCCAGGCCGCCGTTGACCAGGCCGGTGGGCGGCGGGGTCGTCCCGGTGACGGTCAGCGCGTACGTGGCGGTGTGGGTGCCGGACGGCCCGGTGGCGGTCACGGTGAGCGGGTAGCTGCCCGCCGTGGCGGCCGAGGTGGTGGCGATGTTGAGGGTGGCGCCGGTGCCGGCGGTGACGCTGCCGGGGGTGATGGTGGCGGTGACGCCGGCCGGGGCGCCGCTGACCGACAGGTTGAGGTTCTGCGCCGAACCCGCCGTCACCGCCGTGGCGATGGCCGCGGACGTGGACGAACCAGCGGCCACGGTGCCGGAGTTCGGGTTCACCGCGACCGAGAAGTCGTTGCCGGGCTGGGTGCCCGTGACGTTCAGGATGAAAACGCCGGTGTGACTGCCGGAGGCCGCGCTGCCGGTGACCGTCAGCTGGTAACTCCCGGGCGCCACCGCCGAGGTGGTGGTGACGTTGAGGGTGGCGCCGGTGCCGGCGGTGACGCTGCCGGGGGTGACGGTGGCGGTGACGCCGGCCGGGGCGCCGCTGACCGACAGATTGAGGTTCTGCGCCGAACCCGCCGTCACCGCCGTGGCGATGGCCGCGGACGTGGACGAACCAGCGGTGACCGTCGCGGAGTTGGGGTTGACGGCCACGGAGAAGTCGTTGGTCACCGTCGATCCGCTGGTGAACGGCGCGAAGATGTGGGTGAAGTCCCAGGTGTTCTGGCTGATGCCGGAGCAGGAGTCGTCCCCCGCCTTGCCCGGGCAGCCGCCGTTGTCGCGCTGGAGCGCCCAGAAGGACAGCGTGTTGATGCCCTTCGACACCGCCCAGTTGTAGACGGTGGTGGCGTTGGCCACGGTGAAGGTCTCGGCCGCGCCGTAGTCGTCGATGCCGGGCATCTCGGTGATCCCGATCGAACCCCACAGCTGGGCGGGGGTCTTGGTCGGGTAGAGCTTGGCGAGCTGGTTGTAGAGGCCCTGCGCGGAGGTCTGGGTGTCGGCCGCCATGTCGTGGGTGGCGCCGTCGTAGTAGTCGAAGGTCATCATGTTGACGACGTCGATCCGGGCGTTGTTGCTGACCGCGTTCTTCAGCACGGCGAGGCCGCTGGAGGCCAGCCCGGTGGTGGTGGTCGGCAGCGTGTAGGAGAACTGGACGTTGCGCCCGTTGGAGGCGGCCCAGTCCTGCACGATCTTGATCGCCTTGTTGCGGCGGTCGATTCCGGCCGTGTTGGTCAGCGAGTTGTCCTCGATGTCGAGGTCGATCCGGCTGACGTCGTAGGTGGTGACGAGGTTCTCGAAGGCTGCCGCGATCTGGTTGACGTCGGTGCAGCTGTCGGCCAGTTCGGTGCCGGTGTTGTCGGCGGTGTAGCCGCCGAAGGAGGGGATCACGTCCCCGCCGTTGGCCCGGATGGCGGCGATGTCGGCGCCGAAGGTCGAGGAGGAGACCGGCTTTGAGGTGTCGCCGTTCCAGTACGGGGTGCAGGAGCCCTTGGTGGCGGCCTGGAGGAACGCCATCGTCAGGTGCTTGGCCCCGGACTGGGCGGCCAGGGCGGCGGGGCTCTGCCCGGTCCAGGACTCGAAGTAGGGGGCGAAGACCCGGCTGGGGAGCGGGGTCGCGGCCTGGGCGGAGCCCGTCCCGGCGGCGACCAGGCCGGCCGACGCGGCCAGCGTGGCACAGGCCGTCAGGGCCGCCTGGATGGTTCTGCGTAGACGCATGGATTCTCCAACATACGTGGTGGGGCAGGACGTTGGGGATACGCGCATGATCGGGGCACGACGGCCGTGTGGGGTCGGCCGCGCGGGCCCGGACGTGCGGACGTGTGGGTGTGCGGGTGTGCTGACGTGCGGGACTGCTGGGTGTCCGGATGTGCGGGTGTCCGGGGGTGCGGGCGCGCGGAAGCCCACCGACTCGCGCGGAGGCGGGTGGCGGGTACGCGTGTGCGCACGCCGTACGGAGCGGGGGTGGTGCGGGACAGGGCAGGGCAGGGCAGTGCCTCAGCCGCCGGTGGTCACACCCCCACAGTGCATCCCGGTCGGATCGACATGCTTATGGTTGGACTAGACCACTGGTCTGTCAAGAGACCTAACAGTTCGTCAACACACCGCCCCCGTGGCCGAAGGGCCGCCCGATCGGCCGGGTGTGCGCGGTGCGGCCGGGGCTGTGGAGGTGGGCGGTGCGGCGGAGGTGGCCGGTGGTGCGGGGTGGCCGCGCTGCCGAAGGGCGGATGCACCGAAAAATGGCGCCGCCGAAGAATGAAGGTGCCGTGGCCGCGCGCCCGTCGGCGGGAGCGCGGCCCCCGGGGGCGCGGGGCGGGGCGTGCGAGTACCCCCGCCCCGGGGGGGGCGCGGGGGGGGGGGGCGGGCGGGGGCGGGGGGGGGGGGGGGGCCCCCCCCCCCCCCCGCCGGCCCGGTGCTCAGGACACCGGGCGGTTCGGGTGGCCGTTCCGGGTCACGCCGGCGGCGGGCAGAGGGTGGTCCGCAGCGCGTCGTTGATCTTCGCGGCGGTGTCCGGTCCGAAGCCCTGCGGGTGGTCGGGCGAGGTGAAGCGCTGGTTGGCCAGCTCGACCAGCTTCGACTTGTCCTTGGGGAACTGGAACAGCGCCTGGCACTGGTTGCGGGCCCGGTCCACGGCCTGGTCCGGCTTGCCGCCGACGATTGCCGGGTCGATCGCGTCCAGCGCGGCGACCAGTTTGCCGGTCAGGTCGGTGCCCGGCTTGCCGGGCAGGCCGGCGTCGCTGGGGGGCGTGGGCTTGGCCGGGGCAGGGGCTCCGGGGGAGCCTGCGTCAGGGGCGGGGGCCGAGGGGCTGTCGGGTGCGGGCGCCGAGGGGGCCGCGGGCGTCGAGGGGGCCGCGGGCGTCGAGGGGGAGGCGGCCGGGTCGGGCGCGGAGGCCGAGGGCGACTCGGGCGTCGGCGGCGTCGAGGCGGTGCCGGGGGTGGGGGCCGAGGCGGCGGCGGGGGTGGTGGGGGAGCCGGCCGCGGCGGTGGCCGGGTGGAGGCCCGGTCCGGAGCTGGAGCAGGCAGCGAGGCTCACCGCGGCGAATGCCGTGAGGGTGGCGGCGAGGAGACGAGTGCGCATGGCGTCACACTGTCATGTCCGCGGCGTTGACGGGAAGATCCTCCCGCGAGCGCGGACGGCCCGGGAGGGGGGACCTCCCGGGCCGCTGACCCGCCGCGTCCGCAGGGCGCGCAAGGCGCCCGCCGAGGCGTGGTCAGCCGAGGCCGTTGGCCTTCAGCCAGTCCTTGGCCACCGCCGACGGGTCGTCCTTGTCGATCGCGACGCGCTTCATCAGCGCCGTCAGCCCCGCCGTGTCGAGCTTGGCCGACACCGCGTTGAGGGCCGCCGTCGCGGTGGGGTTCACGCCTGCCTTGTTGACCAGCGGGGTGACGTTCTGCGCGCCGAAGAGGTTCTTCGGGTCGGTCAGCGGGACGAGCTTCAGCTGGGGGATCTTCGGGTCGGTGGTGAACACGTTGCCGACCTGGATGGTGCCGTCCTTGAGCGCGTTCGCGGTGGCGTCGCCGGTGGGCTTCCACTCCTTGAAGTTCAGCCCGTAGACGTCCTTGAGCTGCTGCTCGCGGCGGGACTTGAACTCCGGCGGACCGCCTATCGTGAACTCGCCCGCCTTGGCGGTCAGGTCGGCGATGCTCTTGAGGCCGTACTTGTCGGCGTTCTCCTGGGTGACGCTGAGCGAGTCCTTGTCCTCGGCGGGGGAGGAGTCGAGGATCCCCAGCGCGGCGGGCAGCGTCTTGGTCAGCGCCGCGTTCACCTCCTCGGTGGTGGCGGCGGTGGACTTGGTGTCCAGGTAGGCGAGCAGCGAGCCGTTGTACTCGGGCAGGACGCTCAGGCTGCCGCTCTGGAGCTGCCCGTAGAGCACCTCGCGGCTGCCGATGTTGAACTTCTCCTCGACCTTGACGCCCTTGGCCTTGAGGGCCTGCGAGTAGATCGAGCCGAGCAGCACGTTCTCCGGGAAGTTCGCCGAGCCGACGACCACCGTCGAGCCGGCGCCCGCGCCCGAGGCGGCGGGGGAGCCCGTCGCGGAGCCGCCGCCGAGCGGGTCGCCGCCGCCGGAGGAGCCGCAGGCGGTGGCGCCGAGGGCGAGCGCGGCGAGCGTGCCGAGGACGACGGCGCGCCTGCTTCCGTGGTTTGTCGACATGGTGACAGATGTCCTTCCGGAGAGGATGGGGAACGAGGTTCAGCGGGCCCGGCGCTGGGCGCGCATCCCGGGCGGGAGTGCGTACCGGGCGAGCAGGGCGAAGAACAGCTGGGCGCCGACCGCGAGCAGCACCACCAGCAGCGCGCCGCCGACGGTGACGGCGTACTTGCGGGTGGCCAGCCCGTCGATGACGTAGCGGCCGAGGCCGCCCAGTCCGACGTAAGCGGCCACGGTGGCGGTCGCGATCACCTGGACGGTCGCGGTGCGAAAGCCCGCCAGCAGGGTCGGCGCCCCGGACGGCAGGCAGACCTGCCACAGCACCTGCGGGTGGGTCAGCCCGATGCCGCGCGCCGCGTCCCGGACGTCCGGGTCGGTGCCGCGCACCCCCTCGACGGCGGCCACCAGCAGCGGCGGCGCGGCGAGCGCGACCAGCGGGATCAGCACGGCCGTGTCGCCGACCCCGGCGAGCAGCACCGCCAGCGTCACCAGGCCGAGCGTCGGCAGGGCGCGGGTGGCACCGGCGAAGGCGGTCACGAGCGTGACGCCGCGCCCGGTGTAGCCGATCAGCAGCCCGAGCGGCACGGCGAGCAGCGCCGCGAACAGCAGGGCCTCGCCGGAGAGCACCAGGTGCTCGGTGATCCGGTGCACGATCGAGTCCGGGCCGCTGCGGTGGTCGGGGGCGGAGAAGAAGTCGCCCAGCCAGTTCAGCCAGTTCACGAACCGGCTCCCTTCTCCCGGACGGCCCAGGGCGCGAGCAGCCGGCGGGCGCCCACCAGCAGCAGGTCGACGGCCAGCGCGAGGACGGCGATCAGCGCGATGCCGGCCACGATCGGGGTCGGGAAGGTGCGCTGGAAGCCGTCGATGAACAGGTAGCCGAGCCCGCCGCGCCCGATCAGCGCGCCGACGCTGGCCAGCGAGATGCTGGACACCGCCGCGACCCGCAGTCCGGCGATCAGGTACGGCACGGCGGCGGGCAGCTCGACGGAGGTCAGCCGGTGCCACGGCCCGTACCCCATCGCGGTGGCGGCCTGCCGGACCGGGTCCGGGACGGCGCGCAGGCCGTCCACGGTGGTCGGCAGCAGCACGGCGAGCGCGTAGAAGGTGAGCGGGATCATCACCGTGGCCTGGGTGGCGAGGCCGGTGTAGGGGATGAGCACCACGAACACGGCCAGCGAGGGCAGCGCGTAGACGACGTTGAAGACGGCGGACAGCGGTTGGTACAGCCGGGGGAAG
This sequence comes from Kitasatospora sp. NPDC059812, assembly GCF_042732075.1. Classification (NCBI taxonomy): domain Bacteria; kingdom Bacillati; phylum Actinomycetota; class Actinomycetes; order Kitasatosporales; family Streptomycetaceae; genus Kitasatospora; species Kitasatospora sp. NPDC059812. The sequence continues at coordinate 39,598 of NZ_JBHWIO010000050.1, read as the reverse complement.
CGGGTGCAGGCCAGGCCCAGCGGGACGGCCAGCAGCAGGCCGATGAGCACCGGGAGCAGGGCGATCACGGCGTGGTCGGCGAGCAGGCCGCCGAGGTAGCCGAGGTGGTCGCCGATCCAGTACCAGCGGACGATCGGTTCACCGTCCACCGGCCGCCCCGTCCGTGAGGTCACCGGCCGCCGCGCCGGCTGCCGCACCGCCCGCCGCGTCCACGGCGCCACCGGCCGCCGCGCCGGCCGCCGCGTCCGCCACCGGGATGGCCACGGGAGTGGCCACGGGGGTGGACAGCGCGGCGAGGACGGCCTCGCGGCTCGCGGTGCCGGTGGCCCGCCCGTCGGCGTCCAGGGCCACGGCGGCCCCGGCGGGGGAGAGGACGGCGGCGTCCAGCGCGGTGCGCAGGGTGTCGGTGTCCGGCCGGTAGCCGGAGACCGGGTGCAGCTCGGCGGTGGCGGCGTCGCGGTCGATCCAGCCGATCGGGCGGCGCTCGTCGTCCAGCGCCAGCTCCCAGCCGCCGTAGCGCAGCCCGTCGGCCACCGGGCGGACGGCGACGGTGGTCGCGGGGCGCAGGGCGAGGCCGCGCAGGCCCCGGTCGCGGCCGAGGAAGGCGGCCACGCCGTCGTCCGCGGGGGTGGTGAGCAGGGTGTGCGGGTCGGCGAGCTGGGCGATCCGGCCGTGTTCGCGCAGGACCACCACCTGGTCGCCGAGCCGGACGGCCTCCTCGATGTCGTGGGTGACGAACAGCACCGTCTTGTGCAGCTCGGACTGGAGCCGCAGCAGTTCCTCCTGGAGCCCGGCGCGCACCACCGGGTCGACGGCGCTGAACGGCTCGTCCATCAGCAGCACCGGCGGGTCGGCCGCGAGGGCGCGGGCCACGCCCACCCGCTGCTGCTGGCCGCCGGACAGCTGGAACGGGTACCGCTTGCCGGTCTCGGGCGCGAGCCCGACCAGTTCCAGCAGTTCGGCGGCCCGGGCGCGGGCCTTCTTGCGGTCCCAGCCGAGCAGGTAGGGCACGGTGGCGACGTTGTCGATCACCTTGCGGTGCGGGAAGAGGCCGGCCTGCTGGATCACGTAGCCGATGCCACGGCGCAGCTTGGCGGGCTCCAGTTCGGCGACGTCCGTGTCGTCCAGCAGCACCCGGCCCGAGGTCGGCTCGACCATCCGGTTGACCATGCGCAGCAGGGTGGTCTTGCCACACCCGGACGGTCCGACCAGGACGGTTATCCGACCGGTCGGGACGTCCAGGTCCAGGCCCTCGACGGCGATGGTGCCGTCGGGGTGGCGCTTGCCGGCGCCCTCGAATCTGATCACGGGGAGTTTCCTCGTCAGGGCGCCCCGGGGAGGCGGCGCCTGTTTCGGTCGTACGGTTGATGGCGGTTTGTCGACAAGCGGCGACGGCGTGGGCCGTACCGGCCGCTGCCGTGACGGCGTCTGTCGGATCGACCGCCCGGGCGTTCTTCCGCCCGCGTGGCTGCCCAGCTTCGGACCGGCGGAAACTCTGATCAGACTATGACCTGCATCATCTCCTGTCTCTCACTTACCACCCGGCACGGGGCCCAGAGCCCGCCGCCGGACGGCCTGGGCCGACCGGGCGCCCGACGTTTCGGCAGGTCAGAGGGTCGGGGCGCGGACACCCTGACGGCGGGTCGAGGGCTCGCGCCCCGGACGATCAGCCCGTCAGCCGCCGAGCGCCCCAGCCCTCCAGGCTCTCAGCCGCCCCGGCGCGTCGGCAGCCCGGAGGCCGCCCAGCCGACGAAGCCGCCGTCCAGATCGGTCGCCCGGTGCAGCCCCAGCTCGCGCAGCGAGGCCGCCGCCAGGCTGGAGGCGTACCCCTCCGAGCAGACCACGATCACCTCGACGTCGTAACCCGACGCCTCGGGGATCCGGTGACTGCCCGTCGGGTCCAGCCGCCACTCCAGGACGTTGCGCTCGATGATCAGCGAGCCGGGGATCTCCCCCTCCGTCGCCCGCTGCGCCGCCGGACGGATGTCCACCAGCAGCGCGCCGTCCAGCTGAGACTGGTACGCCTCCCGGGCGCGCGGACGGTGGACGCCCTCGCGGGCCCGCTCCACCAGGTCGTCGATCGTGGTCACCATTGCTCCGGTCCTTCCTCCGAGGTGCGGACGAGCCCGCCGGCCCGCAGGTCGTAGTGCGCCATCGAGCCCAGCGGGGGCGAGTAGGCGTGCAGGGTCACGGCCGGGCCGGACGCGGTGTTGCGCACGTCGTGCACGTACTCGGGGCCGAAGGCGCGGGCGGTGCCGGCCGGGACCCGGCGGATCAGCAGGCCCTGCTCCGGCCCGCCGAGGGACAGCTCCTCCAGCTCGCCGAGGGCGACGGCGAACGCGCCGCGCGAGCCGCCGTGGTCGTGGAAGCCGGTGGACTGGCCGGGCAGCCAGCTGATCAGCCACACCTCGTGGTCGTCGTCGGCCACCAGCCGCTGGTACCAGCGCTCCTCGGTGGAGAGCCGGACGAGGTGGATCCACTGGTCGGGCTGTTCGGCCAGTTCTCGGACGACGGCGCGCAGGGCGCTCGGGGTGAGCGGCGCGCGGGCCTCCGCGGTGGCGGTGGCGGTGGCCCTGGCTGTTCTGGCCAGTGCCGATGCCAGTGTTGGTGCCGCTGCCGCTGCCGGGGTCGGGGCTTGGGCGGCAGCGGGTTCGTCGGGGGCGAGGTTCAGGCTCATGGGGGCGTCCTCGGGTGCAGCGGGAACGTCGGCGGGGTGCGCCCTGGTCCGGCGGCGGGCGAGGGCACGGGCCGACGGAGCGGCACGGCACGCGCGGGTGCGCCGGGCGGGGCGGGAATCAGAACGCTGGGTGCGGGTGCGCGGCGCGGGCCCTGGCAGACGTCACAGGGCGGGGGCGGCGGGGAGAGTCAGGGTCAACAGGCACAGATGGAACTCGCCTGGCGTCGCAGATCGACGTGCAGGCGGCAGACCAGAGTGGTGCCGGTGTCCATGCGCCGGATCCTTCCCGAGCCAACCGGACGAAGTCAAGCCGGATGGGGCCGGCCGCCGCCGGCTGCGCCGCGCTACCCCACCCTGGCCGACCGGCCGTCGAGCCGTTCTGGACCGGAACCGCCGAACGGCACTCGCATGCGTAAGGACCCCACTTGCGGGGTAAATGATCGTTTCATCCCATCCAGGACCTTCCGCGTGTCCGCGTCACGAGATCGCCCCAGATGCGTTACCGCCAACGTATTGTCAGGCCACCGAGGCCCGGCCTACGGTCTACAGACCGCTTTCTACGCACGTAGACCCCTGCGGATCCCCGGCGGTCCGCAGACGAGACCCGCCCGCCCCGTCAACCCTCAGACCGCAGGCCCGACCCCATGGCCGGGCAGCGGAGTTGCGGAGGTATCCATGTCGCAGATCGTCCGTGCCGCGCTCGTCCAGACCCGCTGGACCGGCGACCAGGAGAGCATGATCGCCCTTCACGAGCGGTACGCCCGCGAGGCCGCCGCCCAGGGCGCGAAGATCATCGGCTTCCAGGAGGTCTTCAACGCCCCGTACTTCTGTCAGGTCCAGGAAGCCGAGCACTACCGCTGGGCCGAAGCCGTCCCCGACGGCCCCACCGTCCGCCGGATGCAGGATCTCGCCCGTGAACTCGGCCTGGTGATCGTCGTCCCGGTCTACGAGGAGGAACAGGTCGGGGTCTACTACAACACCGCCGCCGTCATCGACGCCGACGGCAGCTACCTCGGCAAGTACCGCAAGCACCACATCCCGCAGGTCAAGGGCTTCTGGGAGAAGTACTACTTCAAGCCCGGCAACCTCGGCTGGCCCGTCTTCGACACCGCCGTCGGCAAGGTCGGCGTCTACATCTGCTACGACCGCCACTTCCCCGAGGGCTGGCGCGCCCTGGGCCTGGCCGGAGCGCAGATCGTCTACAACCCCTCCGCCACCAGCCGAGGCCTCTCCGCCTACCTCTGGCAGCTGGAACAGCCCGCCGCCGCCGTCGCCAACGAGTACTTCGTCGCCGCCATCAACCGCGTCGGCACCGAGGAGTGCGGCGACAACGACTTCTACGGCACCTCCTACTTCGTCGACCCGCGCGGCCAGTTCGTCGGCGACGTCGCCTCCGACAAGGAGGAGGAGCTCGTCGTCCGCGACCTCGACCTCGGCCTGATCGAACAGGTCCGCCAGCAGTGGGCGTTCTACCGCGACCGCCGCCCCGACGCCTACGGACCGCTCGCCGAGGCCTGAGGAGCAGCGCGATGACCACCCGCGACCCGCACCAGCGCACCATCGTCCGCGGCGGCCTCGTCATCACCGCCGCCGACGAACTCCACGCCGACGTCCTCATCGAGGGCGAACGCATCGCCGCCCTCGCCGCCACCGGCAGCTCCGCCGCCGAGGCCTGGAGCGCCGACACCGTCATCGACGCCACCGGCCACTACGTCATCCCGGGCGGCGTCGACGCCCACACCCACATGGAACTGCCCTTCGGCGGCACCTCGGCCTCCGACACCTTCGAGACCGGCACCCGGGCCGCCGCCTGGGGCGGCACCACCACCATCGTCGACTTCGCCGTGCAGTCCGTCGGCGGCTCGCTGCGCGAGGGCCTGGACACCTGGCACGCCAAGGCCGACGGCAACTGCGCCGTCGACTACGCCTTCCACACCATCGTCTCCGACGTCAACGAGAGCGTCCTCAAGGAGATGGACGCCCTCGTCGACTCCGGCGAGTCCACCTCCTTCAAGCTCTTCATGGCCTACCCCGGCGTCTTCTACAGCGACGACGGCCGCATCCTGCGCGCCATGCAGCGCGGCGCGGTCAACGGCGGGCTGACCATGATGCACGCCGAGAACGGCATCGCCATCGACGTCCTGGTCGAACAGGCCCTCGCCGCCGGGCACACCGCACCCCGCTACCACGGCGAGGTCCGCCGCGAACTCCTGGAGGCCGAGGCCACCCACCGGGCCATCAAGCTCGCCCAGGTCGCCGGCAGCCCGCTCTACGTCGTCCACGTCTCCGCGGCGGCCGCCCTCGCCGAGCTCGTCCAGGCCCGCGACGCCGGGCTCAACGTCTTCGGCGAGACCTGCCCGCAGTACCTGTTCCTCTCCACCGACAACCTCGCCGAGACCGGTGCCGACGGCTTCGAGGGCGCCAAGTACGTGTGCAGCACGCCGCTTCGGCCGCGCGAGCACCAGGAGGCGCTCTGGCGCGGACTGCGCGCCAACGACCTCCAGGTGGTCTCCACCGACCACTGCCCGTTCTGCTTCACCGGGCAGAAGGAACTCGGCCGCGGCGACTTCTCGAAGATCCCCAACGGCCTGCCCGGCGTGGAGAACCGGATGGACCTGCTCCACCAGGCCGTCGTGGACGGGCACATCACCCGTCGGCGCTGGATCGAGATCGCCTGCACCACGCCCGCCCGGATGTTCGGGCTGCACCCGCGCAAGGGCACCATCGCGCCCGGCGCCGACGCCGACCTCGTCGTCTACGACCCCACCGCCGTGCAGACCGTCTCCGCCGCCACGCACCACATGAACGTCGACTACTCGGCGTACGAGGGCCGCCAACTCACCGGCCGCGCCCGCACCGTGCTCTCGCGCGGCACCGTCGTGCTGGACGGCGAAACCTGGCTCGGCCGGGCCGGCCACGGCACGTTCCTGCGCCGCGACACCTGTCAGTACCTGACCTGACCACTCTCCCGCACCGCCGCCCGGGCCCGTGCGCACGATGGCCCGGGCGGCGGAACCACCCTCCCCGGAGCCACCCATGGACATCGGCCTCGTCCTGCAGACCGACCCGCCCGCCCGCCTGCTCATCGACCGGATGATCCGCGCTGAACAGGCCGGGTTCAGCCACGGCTGGACCTTCGACTCCTGCGTCCTGTGGCAGGAACCGTTCGTCATCTACAGCCGGATCATCGCCGAGACACGGCAGTTGACCGTCGGACCGATGGTCACCAACCCCTCCACCCGCACCTGGGAGGTCACCGCCTCCCTGTTCGCCACGCTCAACGACATGTACGGCAACCGCACCGTCTGCGGCATCGGCCGTGGCGACTCCGCCATGCGGGTCGCCGGACGCCGCCCCGCCACCCTCGCCCGGCTCTCCCAGGCCATGCACGCCATCAAGGAACTGGCCGAGGGGCGGACGGTCGAGGTGGACGGCACCGAGATGCACCTGCCGTGGGTCGGCCCCGGCGCCGAACTCCCCATCTGGATGGGCGCGTACGGGCCGAAGGCACTCGCCCTGACCGGTCGTCAGGCCGACGGATTCATCCTCCAGTTGGCCGACCCGTACCTCGCCGAGTACATGATCAAGGCGGTGCGGTCCGCCGCGGCCGAGGCCGGCCGGGACCCGGACGCCGTCACCATCTGCGTCGCCGCCCCCGCCTACGTGACCGCCGACGACTCGCCCGCCGCGCTCGCCCACGCCCGGGAGCAGTGCCGCTGGTTCGGCGGGATGGTCGGCAACCACGTGGCCGACCTGGTCAGCCACTACGGCGCGCACTCCGACCTCGTCCCGGAGGCCCTCACCGACTACATCAAGGGCCGCCAGGGCTACGACTACAGCCACCACGGCCGGGCCGGGAACCCCGACACCGCCTTCGTGCCGGACGAGATCGTCGACCGCTTCTGCCTCATCGGCCCGCCGCAGGCCCAACTCGCCCGCCTGGAGCACCTCCGCTCCCTCGGCGTCGACCAGTTCGCCGTCTACGCCATGCACGACGCCGTCGAGGCCACCATCGACGCCTACGGGACCGACATCATCCCGTACCTGTCCCGCCCACCTCAGGCGTAACGCCATTCGCGCAGAGGGGAGTTGCCCATGGCTGGGTTGAACTCTACCCGGCCGCAGGAGAGTTGCCGTCCAACGGCTACACCGACGACGACCTGTGGCCGGTCCCGGTGGCACGGCGCACCTGGACCACCTGCAACTTCCTGGCGCTCCGGGTCGGCCTCGGTGCTGTACCTCGCGCTGGGCGCGGCCTCGGGCGCCCGGCGGGCGGGTGCGACGGGCGGATGGGGGTGGGCGGCTGACAAGTGACAGCGAACGGATAACAGCAAACGGATGACAGCGAACAGATAACAGATTTCGAAATCTGTTATCTGTTATCTGTTCGCCGTCACTTGTTCACTGCCGTTTGCCCGCTGTCATCCGCCGGCCGCTGCCCGGTCGACGGCCGCCAGCACCTTCGCCGCGCCGTCCTCGGCCGCGAGCGTGGCGGCCGCCGCCCGGGCCTGGTCGCGGTAGCGGGGGTCGTCGAGAGTCTGGCGGATGGCGGCGGCGAGGCGTGCGGCGGTGAGGGCGCGCAGTGGTACCGGCCCGGGGGAGACGCCGAGGCGGGTGAGCCGGTCAGACCAGAACGGGGCGTCGAGCTGCGCCGGTACCGGGACGGCTGGCGTGCCGCAGCGCAGGGTGGCGGCGGTCGTGCCGGCTCCGGCGTGGTGGATCACGGCGGCCATGCGGGGGAACAGCCAGTCGTGCGGGGCGTCGCCGATGGTCAGGACGTCCTCCGCCTCGCCGGCGGCGAGGTCGCTCCAGCCCGACTGCAAGACGGCCCGGACCCGGGCGGCGCGGACCGCGGCGACCACTGTCGCGGTGAGCCTTCCGGGGTCGGGGGCGACCAGGCTGCCGAAGCCGACGAAGACCGGCGGCGGTCCGGCGGCGAGGAAGTCGAGCAGTCGGGCCGGGGGCCGCCAGCCCGGATCCCGTACCGGCCACCAGTAACCGGCCACGTCCAGCCCCGGGCGCCAGTCGGCGGGTCGCGGGACGACGGCAGGCGAAAACCCGTGCAGGACGGGGCACTTGCGCCTGGCACGACTGGCGTCGAGTGGCGGCAGGCCGAGGCGGCGCCGCAGCCTGCGTGCGGCGGGGGCGAAGAGCTGGTCGGTCGCGACCTGGACGGCATGCCCCGCGAGCAGGTTGCCCGGGCGGCCGAGTGAGCGGGCGCCGGTGACGGCGGGCGCGAACTTCCGCGTGGGGGAGAGCGGTTGGAGGTGCAGGCCGATGCTGGGAATGCCTGCGGCCTCGGCTGCGACCTGGCCGAGCGGGCTGGTGGTGCTGGTGGTGAGCAGCAGGTCGGTGCCGAGTGCCGTGGCGTCGGCGATGCCGTCGGCGAGCTCCGGCATGAACTTCCGCCCCAGCTGCAGCAGTTGTAGGACGGCTAGCGGTCCGGTGCCGGCCTGGAGCAGGCGCCGCCCCTCGGCGGAGGCGAGTTCGGCGCGCGGGTCGACCGGCAGCGGGCGGAACTCCAGCCCTGCGGTCCGCACCGAGGCGGCGAAAGTGGTGTGGGTTGCGACGGCCACCTGATGGCCGGCCGCCTGGAGGCGGACGCCGAGCCCGGTGAACGGGGCCACGTCGCCCCGGGATCCGGCGGTGGCGATCAGGATGCGCATGGCCGCAGTATCCCGGCTCGGGCGCCCCGCCGGGAGGGTGCCTCGCCCGGAGCGGCCCGGCCCGGGGTGGCCGGTTCGGGGTGGCCGGTTCGGGCCGGTGCTCCCGCGGCGCCGGAACCGGGCGGTGGTGGGCGGCGTCCTTCCTGGCAGAGCGGCGGAACGGGGCCGTCGCGCCGTGGACGGGAGGGACAGATGAGCATCGTCGCGTGGATCGTGCTTGGCCTGCTGGCGGGGGCACTGGCCAAGCTGTTGCTGCCGGGAAAGGACCCGGGCGGCATGATCGTGACAACCCTGATCGGTATCGCCGGCTCCTTCGTCGGCGGTTGGATCGCCTCGCACTTCCTGCACAGGTCGGTGACGGCGCACTTCTTCGACATGGCGACCTGGGTGTCGGCGATCGGCGGCGCCCTGGTGCTGCTGATCATCTACCGGCTGGTGTTCGGCAGTTCCCGACGCTAGCCCGGGCGCCGGGAACCGGCCCCGCGCCGACGCGGACACGGTGTCGCGCAGCCGAGCCGGCCAGGCCCACGGGGCGGCCGGCTCGGCTCAGCGCGTCGGTGCCGACGCCTCCGTGACCCGCTCCGGCAGGTCCTCGCGGGCGGCCAGCCAAGCGGTCGGCACCTCGGCGAGGCCGGTGCGGGCGGCGACCACACCGGCGGCGATCGCGCAGGTGGTGTCCATGTCGCCCCAGCCCTCCAGGGCGTGCCAGATCACCTCGGGCAGTGAGTCCAGGTGCCCGGCGGCGGACCAGAGGGCGAACGGGACGGTGTCCGGGGCGGAGATCATGAACCCGGAGCCGAGCACGTTGGCGGCCTGTCGGACGCTCGTGTGTCCGGGCAGCCGGGCGGCGATCCGCAGACCGGAGCGCACCTCGCTGTCGGGCAGGCGACCGGCCACCTCGGTCAGCAACTCGGCACGGCCGGGCGGGGTTTGGCCCCGGCTGCGGACGGCGAGTGCCGTGGCGAGGGCGACCGCCACCGCGCCCGCGACCGCCTCCGGGTGGAAGTGCGTGGCGAGCGCCTGGAGCTCGGCCTGCCGGGCGACGGAGTCCAGGTCGTCCGCGAACCAGGCGCCCAGTGGGGCGACCCGCATCGCGGCGCCGTTCCCGTACGAGCCCTGACCCTCGAACTGGCGCGAGGTGATGGCGCGCCAGTCCCCGCCGGCGCCGATCTCACGTAGCACCCGGTGCATCGACGGGCCGTACTTGCGCCCGTACTCACGGGCGTACTCCTCGGCGAACTCGCCGGCCAGCGCATCCTGCCGGACCTCGCCCCAGGAGGCCAGGTGGCGGACGAGGACCAGCGCCATCGCGGTGTCGTCGGTCCAGTGCCAGGGCGCCGGGCGGAGCCGGCGGGCGGCCAGCGCGGCGGGCGCCTCGTCGAGCGGGGCCGAGAACCAGCGGTCGCCGAAGGCGTCGCCGAGGGCGAGCCCTTGCAGACTGTCCAGGGCCGGACGGGTCGGGCGGGGCGGAGGGGTCGGATGGGCCGGACGCATGTCGTCCTCCAGGTGAGATCAACCGTGCGCGGCAGTCTGCCGGACGGCCGGGCCCGCCGGCGACCGGGTTTCGCTCCGGTGTCGGCGGGCCCGGCCGTCGGTGCCCGGGTCAGGGGCGCCCGGGCGTCGGAGGTCCGTCACTTGGCGAGCAGGCCGCCGAGGATGAGCTTCCAGAGGGCCTCGAAACGGTCCTCGATGGTCGGCTCGGACCACGAGGACGCGTACGCCGGGTCGTGGAAGGGGCTGGTGGCGTCGAAGACGGCGCGGGCCGTGGAGAGGATGTGGGCGAGCTTGAACTCCTTCCTCTCCATGCCGTCCTGGACGATCTGGGCGATCTGGGTGACCAGGGTGTCGATGTGCGTCTCGACGATGCCGCTGTTCTCCTTGACCAGCACCATGTAGGTGGCGAACAGCTCCGGGTCGTCCAGCGCCTTCTTCCGCTTGGCCGCGAACAGCGTCACCAGCCAGCGGTGCAGCTGCTCGACGGCCGAGCCGGGCTCGGTCGAGATGAAGGCGAGCTGGTGGTGCGCCTGGTCGAGCCAGCGCTGGGTGACCGCCTCGCGCAGCGCGGCCTTGCTCGGGAAGTGGCGGTAGACGCTGCTGTGGCTGACGCCGAGGATCCGGGCGACGTCCACGACGGTGGCCTTGGCCGGGCCGAACCGCCGGAGGACGTCCTCCGCCGCGATCAGGATCTGCTCGGCGGTGAGTGTGGTGTCCGTGGTCACGGGGAGGTCCGTCCTTAGGGTCGTGCGGTCGAGGGTGCTGCTGCCGTCCCCGGCCGTCGGGCCGGTTCCGGTTGGTCAGTGTTCGCTGTCCAGGTGTGCCATCTGGGCGGCAGCGTAGCGGTCGCCCGCTGCGGAGCCGGCGGGGACGGCCGCCTCGATGGCCGCGAGGTCGGCCGCGGTGAGGGTGACGTCCAGCGCGCCCAGTGCCTCGGTGAGGCGGTCGCGGCGGCGGGCGCCGACCAGCGGAACGACGTCCTCCCCGCGCGAGGCGACCCAGGCGATGGCGACCTGGGCGACGCTCGCCCCCTTCGCGGCGGCCACCGCGCGCAGCGCCTCGACGAGCGCGAGGTTGTGGGCCAGGTTGTCGCCCTGGAAACGCGGGCTGTGGCCACGGAAGTCGGTGCCGGCCAGGGCGCGGCCCTGGTCCCAGTGGCCGCTGAGCAGGCCGCGCGAGAGCACGCCGTAGGCGGTGACGCCGATGCCGAGCTCGCGGGCGGTGGGGAGGATGGCGTCCTCGATCGAGCGGGAGATCAGCGAGTACTCGATCTGCAGGTCGCTGATCGGGTGGACGGCGGCGGCGCGGCGCAGGGTGTCGGCGCCGACCTCCGACAGGCCGATGTGGCGGACGTAGCCGGCCTTCACCAGGTCCGCGATGGCGCCGACGGTCTCCTCGATCGGGACGTTCGGGTCCAGGCGGGCGGGGCGGTAGACGTCGATGTGGTCGGTGCGCAGGCGGCGCAGCGTGTAGGCGAGGGCGGTCTTGGTGGCGGCGGGGCTCGCGTTGTAACCGAGCCACTGGCCGTCCGGGCCGCGCTGGGCGCCGAACTTCACGCTGATCTGCACGCTCTCGCGGGCGCGGCCGCGCAGGGCCTCGTGGATCAGCAGCTCGTTGTGGCCCATGCCGTAGAAGTCGCCGGTGTCGAGCAGGGTGACCCCGGCGTCGATCGCGGCGTGGATGGTGGCGATGCTCTCGGCCTCGTCGGCCGGGCCGTACAGGTCGGACATGCCCATGCAGCCGAGGCCGAGGGTGGAGGTGACCGGTCCGGAGGTGCCGAGGGTGCGCTGTGTGGGGCGGGAGGTCGTGGCCACGGGGACTCCAGGGGTGGGTGCGGCGATAGGCGGGGTGACCCGGAGTTCACTATGGCACGACAGCGAACAGATTTCAAAATCTGTTCGCTGTCGTCTGTTATCTGTTATCTGAAAGCTGTCACCTGTTATCTGTCACCTGCCGACTCGATCGGCCGCCCGGCTGCGGTTCTCGTACGCGAGGGCGCCTCGTCGGCTGTGGCCTCGCCTGCCGGGGGCTCTGGGGGCGAGGCCAGCCCCCAGTCCTCCCGTCCGCCCGGCGCCCGGAGCAGGTAGGCGCGGGCCGGCGGCAGGTTGCGCCACACCGTGCGCTCGCCCAGCCCGTACGCCGCCTTGAACCGCCGCAGCAGTCGCACCACTGCCCGGTGGCGGGCGCTCTGCCGGGGCCCCGAGGACAGGGTGCGAGCCGTCGTCGTGCCGAGGTAGCCGAAGTACGTCAGCTCGCCCCCGGGCAGCAGCAGCCGCAGGTAGAGGTCGAGGAGGTGGCGCACCTGGGCCGGCTCGAAGTTGGTGAACGGGAGGCCCGACACGATCACGTCGTACCGGTCGTCCGTCTCGCCGGCCCCGCCCGCTCGGCCCGTCTGGTTCGTCTCGCTGGTCTCGCTGGTCTCGTCCTGGGGCAGCTCCTCCACCCGGCAGGCCGACAGCCGCAGGGCGACGCCCGGGCGTCGTGCGGCCAGCACCGGGTCCTCCCGCAGCCGGTCGGCGAAGCGCGGGTTCGCCTCGACGACGTGCAACCGGTCGCCCGGGAGGAGTACTTGGGCCAGCCGGCGGGTCACCACGCCTGTCCCGGCGCCGACTTCCAGCACCGAGATCGGCCGATTCGGGCGGCTGGTGACCGGAACCACCAGGGCGTTCACCAGGTCCTCGCCGCTCGGTGCCAGCGCGCCGGTCTCGTGGAAGGTGCGCAGGGCCTCGGTGAGGAACAGCAGGTGGTCCCCGGCGGAACGTGAACTACGCTGCGGGCCAATGGAGTCGAGGTGGGGGCGGGGGCGGAGCTTTTCGGTGGTCATGCCGTCGACGCTAGGTAGCCTGGCCGCACCCCGAATCGGCCGACGAGCGACGCGTACCCCCGACGAAAGTCGAGGGCACGGGTACCTGGGAGAAGGGGGCACCCGCCCGCCGCCCGCCCGTAGCATCGAATCGAGCCGGACGGACGGAGGAACGGGCGACGGACGGACGGAGAGAGCGCGGAGGGAGCCCGATGCGAGAGGACGGGAGCGGCCCGATGCGCACAGGCCTGCTGGGCTGGTACGGCCCGGACCGCCGGCTGTGGAGCGACACCCTGCTGCTGCTCGGCATCCTCGCGCTCACCGCCGAGGAGGGCCTCTCCCAGTGGATCCACGCCGACGAGCCGTTGAGGATGCCCCGGACCGTCGTGGCCGCCGTCGCCCCGCTCTCCCTGCTGTTCGCCCGCCGCTACCCGATGGCCTCCGCCGTCCTGCCGGTGCTCACCGGCGGCCTGTTCAACCGCGCCTTTCCCGGACTGTTCAGCGTCTACTACCTCGCCTCCCTCGGCCGGACCGGCCCGGCGGTGGCCGGCGGCGCCCTCATCGCAGTGGTGAGCGCGACCCGAGCCGACTCGCTGGTCGGCTGGGCGGGCACCACCGGATCCCAACTCCTCGTCCAGGCGGCGACCTTGTCCGTCGGCCTGTGGTTGCACGGCCGCCGGGTGCTGATCCGCACCCTGCACGAGCAGGTGGACGTGCTGCGCCGGGAGCGCGAACTGCGCGCCGAACGGGCCCGGGCCGCCGAACGGGCCCGGATCGCCCGGGAGATGCACGACGTGCTCGCCCACCGTCTCAGCCTGCTGGTGCTGCACGCCGGGGTGCTGCGCGACCAGGCCCTCGCCGGCACCGTCGCCGCCGACCCGGACCGGCTCACCCACCGCCTCGAACTGCTGCGCACCACCGCCGCACACTCGCTCGACGACCTGCGCGACGTCCTCGGCGCCCTGCGGGCCGACCCGCCGACAGCACCGGCCGCCGAGGAGGTGCCGGCCGTACCGCCCCGGGCGGAGCGCGTCCCGGCGCCCGCGCTGCGCGATCTCACCGAACTCGTCGGCGAGGCCACTTCGGCCGGGCAGCAGGTCGAACTGGCCCTCGCCGGCGATCCGGAGACCGTCCCCACCACCCACCGGCTGGCCGTGCACCGTCTGGTCCAGGAGGCGCTGACCAACGCCCGCAAGTACGCGCACGCCGCGCCCGTCACCGTCCGGGTCCGTTACGGCGCCCCGGCCACCACCGTCGAGGTCCGCAACGGCCCAGGGGAGGCGTCGCCGAACGGGCCGGGCACCAGCGGCGGGTACGGTCTGGTGGGGCTCACCGAACGGGTCGACGCGCTCGGCGGCCACCTCGACGCGGGACCGGACGGCGGTGGCGGCTTCCGGCTCGCGGCCCGCCTGCCCGCACCGGAGCGCCCGCCGCAGACCGTGCCAGAACCCGTGCCAGAACCCGCGCCAAAACCCGTGCCTGGGCCCGTCCCAAGGCCGGGCCCAGGCACGGGACGCGACCCCGGATCCGGGCCTTCCCCGACCCCTGCTCCCTCCCCGACCCCGAAGCCGAAGGACGACGCATGATCCGCACGATGGTGGTCGACGACGACGCGCTGGTGCGGCTCGGTCTCGTCGACCTGCTCGCCCAGGACCCGGCCCTCACCGTGGTAGCCGAGGCCACCGACGGACTGCAGGCCGTCGAACTCGCCCGCAGCCAGCGGATCGACGTGGCGCTCATGGACATCCGGATGCCCCGGCTCGACGGCATCGCCGCCACCAGGCGCCTGCGCGAACTGCCCGACGCCCCGCGCGTGATCGCGCTCACCACCTTCGACCTCGACGAGTACGTGTACCAGGCGCTCGCCGCCGGGGCCGACGGCTTCCTGCTCAAGGACACCCCGCCCGCCGAGATCGCGCGGGCCGTCCACGTCGTCGCCGCCGGCCAGGGGATGCTGCACCCGGCGGCCGCGCGGCGCCTGATCGACCGCTACCACCGCACCGGTGCGCCCCGGTCGGTCGCCGCCCGCAATCGGGTCGCCGGGCTGACGCCGCGCGAGACGGACGTGCTGCGCGAACTCGCCGACGGGCTCTCCAACGCGGAGATCGCGGGCGTCCTCGGGATGCGCGAGAGCACCGTGAAGGCGCACGTCAGCCGGATCCTGACCGGGCTGGGCGTCGGCAACCGGGTCCAGGCCGCGTTGCTCGCGCGCGATGCCGGGCTGGTCGAGGACGGCGCCTGAGTCGGAGCCTGCCAGCGGTGCCCTGAGTCGGTGCCCTGCAGTTGGTGCCGGGCGGTGCGGGGCAGTGCAGGGCGGTGCCGTCGTGGCTCGTGTGGTCGCTGGTCCTGCCGATGCCCGACGCCCGGTGGTGCGCACGGTGGCGGGTGGGGCGTCATGTCGTCCGGTGTTCACGCGAGTGTTCCCGGGGCGTCGGACCGGGCTCCCCCTGAGCCGGTCGCGTGCTCCCGGTTCGTACCGCGCGCTGAGCCGTTGTCACCCATCCGGCGTGGAAATCCCGCGCCTTGGCGGTTTGCGCTGCCGAACCCGGGCGGCGGGTCCATGGTGGAGATGGGCGCGATCCGGCGACCGCGCCCGCGCGCCGATCCAGGCCCGCGCGCCGCGCGCCCGCCGCTGTTCTCCGACGGGTGTCCGAGGTTGAGGGCCCGGTCCCGGCACGCTGGGAGCAGGGCCACCTCGCAGGAAGCCGAACGGTTCTTCTAGGCTCACATCTCGGCTTCCCTGCGGCGGTCCGGCCCGTTGCGCCCGCCGTCAGGAAGCCGCCGTCCACGGGGCCCCGGGCGGACCGGGGCCACCGGATCGAGCGAGGAGGACGTAATGCCAAGCACGCCGCCCAGCCGTTCCACCGCACTTGGGCCAGACGGTCCGTTCCGAAGGGCCGGGCACCATCCCGGTCGATCGGCGCGGTCCAGCCGGGCCTGGCAGCCGGGTTGGGGTGGTCGGCCGGTCCGGCCGCTGAATACCGGCAGCGGCCGCGGAGGCGAACGTTGAGTCCCCAGATCGTCGGGTCGCCCGCCGCGCCGAGTGCCGCCGCCGCCCCCGACGGTGACTCCGCCCCCGCGCCCGCCCCTGCCTCGGACCGCGCCCCCGTCGACCTCCCGGCCGCTGCTGACGGTGAGGCCCTCACCGCTACCGCTACCACCAGCGCTACCACCACCGCTCATGCCACGGCCACGGCCACGGCCACGGCCACCGTCACAGCCTCGGCCACCGCTGCCGCGACCGCCGCGCTCCCCGGCCTGCCGCAGGCCCTCAGTACTCGCGCCCGTACGCTGGCCGGGGCCGTCCGGCGCCGGTGCACGGACCTGGCCCGGATCGAGTCACCCAGCGGAGACGTACCCAGACTCGACGCTCTCGCCGAGGAGTTGAGCGCCGGGTTCAGTGCCACCGGTGCCACCGCGCGACGCGAGCCCGGGCCGGCCGGCGACCACCTCGTCCTGGATTGGGAGGGGCAGGACGAGACCCTGCCGCACCTGTTGATCGTCGGCCACCACGACACCGTCTGGCCGGTCGGCACCCTCGCCGACTGGCCGGTCACCGAGCAGGACGGTCTGCTCAGCGGCCCCGGCGTCGTCGACATGAAGGGCGGACTCGCCATCCTGGAAGGCGCGTTCGCCCTGCTCGCCGACCTCGGGCAGCGGCCGCACCGCGCCGTCCGGCTGGTCGTCGTCTCCGACGAGGAGGTCGGCAGTCCGGACGGACGGCGCCTGGTCGAGCGCCAGTTGCGCGGCGCGGCCGCGGTCCTGGGGCTCGAACCTCCGCACCCCGACGGCCGGTTGAAGACGGCCCGGCGCGGCAGCACCCGGGTCCGGCTCACCGTCACCGGGCGTGAGGCCCACGCGGGCAACGACGCCCACGACGGGGTGTCGGCGGTCGACGAACTCGTCGACCAGCTCGTCGTCGTCCGCGGCCTCGCGGGACAGCCGGGGACGGAGCTCAACGCCGGTCGGATCAGCGGGGGTTCGCGGGCCAACGTGGTCGCGGGCCGGGCCGAGGCCGAGCTCGGCCTGCGGTTCTCCACCGCCGAGGCACAGCGCCGTACGCTCGACAACCTGGCTCGGCTCACCGCGCTTCGTCCGGGGGCCAGGGTCCGGACCGAGGTGCTGTCCAGCCGTCCGGCGTGGCCCGAGCGCACCGGCAACCCGCTGCTGCGGCACGTTCGTTCACTCGCGGCGGTGCTCGGGCAGCAGCTGGACGGCGGACCGGCGGGCGGTGCGGGGGACACCAACCTGCCGGGCTCGCGCGGGCTGCCGACGCTGGACGGCTTCGGCGCGGTCGGTGCCGGTGCGCATGCCCGGCACGAGCACATCCGGCTCGACCAGCTGGCACCCCGGATCGCCCTGCTGGCCGCGCTCCTCGCCGTACCGCTGCCGAGGCTGCGCGACCGCACGGAGGGTTGAGCGGGCCGCCGACGGCCGGGGGCTATCGGCGAGCAGAGAGCAGAGAGTAGAAAACAGAGAACAGAAGACGGGTGACAAGTAACAGCTAACAGATAACAGCTAACAGATAATGAAATCTGTTAGCTGTTATCTGTTTGTCGCCCGCCCGCCGCCTGCGCCCACTGCTCACCGCCCGAAACCCCACCCCTCGCCCGCATCCCTTGCCATCCCTCCGTCTCGCCGCGCAGAATGGTACCGACCGAACGGTCAGTCGGTTGGCGCCGTGGGCGCCGGCGCGGGACACGAGAGGTGATCGTGGTGACAGCAGAGGTGGCCGAGGCGGTCCCCGCGCAGGCGCAGGAGGACCGGTTCGAGGCGGTCGTCGCCGCCGAGCAGCGGATCGAGCCCAGGGACTGGATGCCCGACGCCTACCGGGCCACGTTGATCCGCCAGATCGCCCAGCACGCCCACTCCGAGATCATCGGCATGCAGCCCGAGGGGAACTGGCTCACCCGCGCCCCCTCGCTGCGCCGCAAGGCGATCCTGCTCGCCAAGGCCCAGGACGAGGCCGGCCACGGCCTCTACCTCTACGCCGCCGCCGAGACCCTGGGTGTCGACCGCGCAGAGCTCACCGAGAAGCTGATCTCCGGCCGGCAGAAGTACTCCTCGATCTTCAACTACCCGACCCTCACCTTCGCCGACGTCGGCGTGATCGGCTGGCTGGTCGACGGCGCCGCGATCTGCAACCAGGTCCCGCTCTGCCGCTGCAGCTACGGCCCGTACGCCCGCGCGATGGTGCGGATCTGCAAGGAGGAGTCGTTCCACCAGCGTCAGGGTTATGAGCTGCTGATGACACTGATGCGTGGTACCGAGGCGCAGCGCCGGATGGTCCAGGACGCGGTGGACCGCTGGTGGTGGCCGTCTCTGATGATGTTCGGGCCCCCGGACGCCGACTCGCCGAACACCGCCCGCTCGATGGCCTGGCGGATCAAGCGGCACACCAACGACGAGCTGCGTCAGCGCTTCGTCGACATGACCGTCCCGCAGGCCGAGCACCTGGGCGTCACGCTCCCGGACCCCGAGCTGCGCTGGAACGAGGAACGCGGCGGCTGGGACTTCGGCGAGCCGGACTGGTCCGAGCTGACCAGGGTCATCCACGGCCAGGGCCCGTGCAACACCCAGCGGGTCGAACGCCGCCGGACGGCGCACGAGGACGGTGCCTGGGTCCGTGAGGCGGCCGTCGCCTACGCGGCCAAGCGCCGCGCCGAACAGTCCGCCGAACCCGTGCTGCCCGAACCCGCGCTGCCCGGAGCCGGACAGTCCGCCGAACCCGGGCAGCCCGGGCGTACGGGCGAGCCCACGGAACAGGAGAACGGAAAGTGACCGAGTCCAAGGCCGGCTGGCCGCTGTACGAGGTGTTCGTGCGCCCCCGACGCGGGCTGAACCACGTCCATGTCGGTTCGCTGCACGCGGCCGACGACCGGATGGCCCTGCTCGCCGCCCGCGACCTCTACACCCGCCGCAACGAGGGCGTCAGCCTCTGGGTGGTCCGCTCGGACGCGATCACCGCCTCCACCCCGGACGAGCGTGACCCGTTCTTCGAGCCCAGCGGGGACAAGGTCTACCGCCACCCGACCTTCTACGACATCCCCGAGGATGTCCCGCACATCTGACGGGGGAACCGCCATGCAGGACCACAGCACGCAGGCCGGCGCCGGCGCCGACCCCGACGACCACGTCTACCTCGGCCTCGCCGAAGCCGCGCCCGGCCCCGAGGGCGAGGGCCGCTGGGCGTACGGGACGGGCTTCGCCGACCCGCTGCTCGGCGTGGACACCGCCGTGCCCGCCGGGGTGGACGGCGCAGACCTCGCCGCCTACTGCCTGATGCTCGGCGACGACGCCCTGATCCTCTCCCAGCGCCTGATCGAGTGGTGCACCCGGGCGCCCGAGCTGGAGGAGGAGGTCGCGCTCGCCAACCTGGGCCTCGATCTGCTCGGCCAGGCCCGCCTGCTGCTCACCCGGGCCGGCCAGTCGGACGGCTCCGGCCGCACCGAGGACGACCTGGCGTACTGGCGGGAGGACCACGAGTTCCGCAACGTCCGGTTGGTCGAGGTCCCGAACGGCGACTTCGCCCACTCGGTCACCCGGCTGTTGCTGTTCGCCACCGCGCGCTGCGCGCTGTACGAGGCGTTGAGCGCGCACCCGGACCCGGTGCTGGCGGCGGTCGCCGCCCGGGGCGTCAAGGAGCTGGCGTACCACCGCGAGTACGCCACCGCCTGGACGCTTCGGCTCGGTGACGGCACGCCGTACTCCTCGGCGCGGATGCAGGCCGGGCTGGACGCGCTCTGGCCGCTGCTGGAGGAACTGTTCACGGCCCACCCGGTGGAGCTGCGGACGGGCGCCGATCCGGCGGCGCTGCGCGAGCCGGTGCTGCGCTCGCTCGGCGCCGTGCTCGCCGAGGCCGGGCTGACCGTACCGGACGGGCAGCCGCTGGCCACCGTGCTCGGCCGGGCCGGCCGGGACGGCGTGCACACCGAGGCGCTCGGCCCGCTGCTCGCCGAATTCCAGGTGCTGGCCCGCGCGCACCCGGGGGCGACGTGGTGAGCGCGGCGGTGACGGAGCGCGGGACGGCCTGGGAGGTCGCGGCGGCCGTGCCGGACCCGGAGCTGCCCATGCTGACCCTGGCCGACCTGGGCGTGCTGGCCGAGGTGGAGGTGGACGACGGCGCGGTGACCGCCTGGCTGACCCCGACCTACTCGGGCTGCCCCGCCGTGGCCGAGATGGCCGCCGACGTGGACCGCCGGCTGCGCGTGGCCGGGTACCGGGACGTCCGGGTCCGGCTGCGGTTGGATCCGCCGTGGTCGACCGATCTGATCACGGCCGAGGGCCGCCGCAAACTCGCCGAGGCGGGCATCGCCCCGCCGCGGCCGGCCTCCGCCGCCGGCGTGGCCGGCGCGGTCCCGCTCGCGCTCGGTCCCACCCGCACCACCGCCCCCGCCGCCGCTCTGGCCGGCACTGCCGCAGCCGCAGCCGCAGCCGCAGCCGCTCCCGTGCCCTGCCCGCGCTGCGGCGGCGTGGACACGGAGGAGCTGTCCCGCTTCGGTTCCACCGCCTGCAAGGCGCTCTGGCGCTGCCGCGCCTGCCGGGAGCCGTTCGAACGCGTCAAGGAGATCTGAATGCCCGCCGCTTCGCACGCCGCCTCCCAGGCCGACGCCGCCGCGCACGCTGACGCCGACGCCCCCGCTGAGGCCGCGGTCTCCACGGTGCGCCCCGCCCGCCGCCCGACCTTCCACCGGCTGCGGATCGAGCGGGTCGAGCGGCTCTGCGACGACGCCGTGGCGGTGACCTTCGCGGTGCCGGACGGGCTCGCGGTGGACTTCGCCTTCCGGCCGGGGCAGACCCTGACGCTGCGCAAGGTGGTGGACGGCGTCGACGAGCGCCGCTCGTACTCGATCTGCGCCCCCGTCGGCGGGCCGCTGCGGATCGCCGTCCGGGAGGTGCCCGGCGGGCTGTTCTCCCGGTGGCTGGTGCGGGACGCGGGGCCGGGCGAGGAGGTGGACGTGCTGACGCCGTCGGGCCTGTTCACCCCCGACCTCGGCGTTCCGGCCGAGCACGTGCTGCTCGCGGCCGGTTCCGGCATCACCCCGATGCTGTCGATCGCCGCGTCCGTCCTGGCCGCCGACCGCAGCTCCACCGTCACCCTGCTGTACGGCAACCGGCGCAGCGACACCGTGATGTTCGCGGACGAGCTGGCCGACCTGAAGGACCGCTACCTCGGCCGCTTCCAGCTGGTCCACGTCCTGTCCCGGGAGACCCGTGACGCGGAACTGCTCAGCGGGCGGCTGGACCCGGAGCGGGTGCGGGCGCTGCTGGCGGCGCTGGTGGATGCCGGGAGCGTCGGGCACTGGTGGCTGTGCGGCCCGTTCGGGATGGTCGTCGGGGCGAAGGAGTTGCTCGCCGGGCTGGGCGTGCCGGGCGAGCGCGTGCACCAGGAACTGTTCCACGCCGAGGACGAGCCGGTGTCCGAGCGCCCGGAGGACCGGGACGGCGCGGCGGGAGCGGCCGACGGCCCGCACAGCGAGGTCACCGTCGTCCTGGACGGGCGCGGCAGCACGCTCTCCCTGCCGTGCGACCGCTCGATCCTGGACGGCGCCCAGCGCTCCCGCCCCGACCTGCCGTTCGCCTGCAAGGGCGGGGTCTGCGGCACCTGCCGCGCGCTGGTCACCGAGGGCGAGGTCGAGATGCGCCGCAACTTCGCGCTGGAGGAGAAGGAGCTGGCTGCCGGCTACGTCCTCACCTGCCAGGCCCGCCCGCTCACCGACCGGGTGACGGTCGACTACGACCGCTGAGCGGCCGGCCGCCGCACCCTTCCCCTCCTGCTTCCCCTCCTGACTGCTTCAGACCACGGCCGGGGCGGGCAGCCTGGCCGGATCGCCGAGCAGGTGGACGAGGTCGCTGACGGCGGCGCGACCGGCCCGGTTGGCGCCGATGGTGCTGGCGGACGGGCCGTAGCCGACCAGGTGGACGCGAGGGTCGGCGGTGGCGCGGGTGCCGGTGAGCGCGATGCCGCCGCCGGGGGAGCGCAGCCCGAGCGGGGCCAGGTGGCCGACCTCCGGGCGGAAGCCGGTGGCCCACACGATCGCGTCCACCGTCAGCTCCTCCTCCCCCCAGGCGACGCCGTGCTCGGTGAGCCGGTCGAACATCGGGCGGCGGTGCAGCGCGCCCAGCTCCTCGGCACGCCGGTAGGCGACCGACGGGCCGAGCCCGGTGACGCTCACCACGCTGCGCACCGGCAGGCCCTGCCGGACCCGTTCCTCGACCTTGGCGACCACCGCGCGTCCGTACTCGGGGGTGAACGGACCCTCGTGGTAGACGGGAGGGGTCCGGGTGACCCAGACCGTCTCGCCGACCGCCGCCACCTCGGACAGCACCTGGATCGCCGAAGCGCCCCCGCCCACGACCAGGACGCGCCGGTCGGCGAACTCCCCGGGGCCGCGGTAGTCGGCGTAGTGCAGTTGGCGACCGGCGAAGTGGCCCGGGTAGTGGGGCAGGAAGGGGCGGGTCCAGGTGCCGGTCGCGTTGATCAGCGCGCGGGTGGACCAGGTGCCGTGGTCGGTCTCGACCAGCAGCCGGGAGTCCGGGCGGTCCGACTCGGCGCGCACCGCGCGAACCGCGACGGGGCGTACGACCGGGAGCGCGTGCCGGGCCTCGTACGCCGCGAAGTACCCCGGCACGACCTCGCGCGCCGGGGCCTCGGGGTCGGGCGCGGGGAGTTCGGCGTCCGGGAGGTCATGGAAACCGTGCACGGTGGCCATCCGCAGGGACGGTGAGCGGTGCGCCCAGGCGCCGCCCGGCGCGGGGTTGGCGTCGAGCACGACGAAGCCGCCGTCGGCGTCCGCCCGGTAGGGGGCGAAGCCGCGGCGGCTGAGGTGGTAGGCGGCGGACAGTCCGGCCTGTCCGGCGCCCACCACCAGGACGTCCACCGTGAGGACGTCCACCACCTCGATGTCCACTACCAGGGCGTCCGCGTGCCGCTGCCTGCCATTGGTTGCACCGTAAACAGTCACGCCGGTGAAACATCGGGGGTGCGGCGGGTGTTCCCGCGTCTGCGGGTGCTTGCGGTCCCGGGGTGCTTGCCGTCCCGCCGCGTGGCGCCCCGCGCGGGCGCCGGGTCAGGCGGCCGGGGAGATCACCGCGGCCGTGCCGTAGGCACAGACCTCGGTGCCGACGTCCGCCGCCTCCGTCACGTCGAAGCGCATCATCAGCACCGCGTTTCCGCCGCGCGCCTTGGTCTGCTCGATCAGCCGCTGCATCGCCTCGTTGCGGCTCTCGACCAGGGTCTTCGTCAGGCCCCGCAGCTCGCCGCCGATCAGCGACTTCAGTCCGGCGCCGATCTGGCTGCCGATGTGGCGGCTGCGCACGGTCAGCCCGAAGACCTCGCCGATCACATGATCGACCCGGAAGCCGGGGATGTCGTTGGTGGTTACGACCAGGACGTCGGCGTTCGGGCCCTGCCCGCCGCCGTACTCGTTGATGTCAGCCATGGGCCCATCCTGCCCTGTCGTACGTCCGAGTGATCGAGGCGGGGCCGGGCGATGGCCGAGAAGGGGTCCAGAAGCTGGTTCAGACCGGTGATCGGGCGGCCGAAAGGCCGTACCGTAGCCCCATGGGCGAGCGAAGCGATCATCCACAGGGGCCGGGCGCGGCGGAGGACTCCGGCGCGCAGGAGATCGAGGCGACGGTGGTGCTGGGCCTGCGGATCACCGACTGGCCGGCGCTGCGCGCCGCCGCGATCAGGGCCGTCGAGGAGCTGGTGTTCGAGGGCATCGACCCGGCCGGCCAGCGCCGTGAGCTGCTGCGCGAGGTCTCCGAGGACGCCAACGCGGCGCTCGGCGCACTGCTGCACCCGGACCGGCTGGTGGCCGCGATCCCCGGGGTCGAGGCGATCGGCGGCACGCTGGAGATCAGCGTCACCGAGGACTTCGCGCCGGACTTCGCCGAGCTGTTCCCGCTGGAGGGCGACGAGGACGAGGACGGCGGCGCCGGCGCGGACTGGACCCTCACCCCGCGCACCGCCTGCCTCCTGCACGCCCAGCTGATCGGCCTGGCCGACGCCGCCTACGACGACTTCGACGAGCACGGTGACGACCCGGTCGTCGACGGCGAGGACGCCGACTGGTCGCTCTACGCCCGCCTGCCCCAGCGCACCTGGCGGCTGCACCGGAACTGGCGCCGCGCCATGGCCCGGGCCCTCGACGACCTGGCCGACGACCTCGCGCTCGGTGAATGGCCGCTGCCGCGCTGTCTGGCCGAGGACATCGGGCTGCGGATGGCCCTGGTGGACGCCCGGGCCCTGCTCGGCGCGCAGCCCGAGTCGGTGGCCGACATGATGGGCGACCTGCCGGCCGACCTGTACGACTACGACTGGGACGGCTGCCACGACGAACTGTTCGGCGTCTACGGACCGGACGACGGTGACCCGGAGCTGGGCGCCGAGCAGCGCACCGAGGTGCTGCTGGCGGCCACGCACCCGGAGGGCTGGTTCCTGACGTACGAGGACGCGGAGGCGCGGGACCCGCAGCGCGGCTACCGGCGCTGACCGGCCGCCGGGCTGGTCCGGTCCGGTTTTCGGGCCGGGTTGGGGTGGTTCGAAAGGCTTTTCGGGCGCCGCGACGGGTGGGCGACTAGGCTGCGGGCATGTCCGATACGTCTGATGTGCGTGCGGGTCCGGCAGGCGGGGACGACCAGGTGTTCACCCGGATCGCGCTCGGACTGGACGGCGTCCAGGCCGCCCAGCACGGGCGGACGGCCGAGGCACGGGCCAGCTTCGAGGCGCTCTGGGCGGCGCTCGGCGAGCGGGGCGACGTCTTCCACCGCTGCGTCCTCGCCCACTACCTGGCCGACCTGCAGGACGATCCGCAGGACGAGCTGGAGTGGGACCGGCGGGCGCTGGCCGCCGCCGACTCGCTGACCGCCGAGCGCGCCCAGACCTACGAGTCCGCCCTCCAGGTGCGCGCGTTCTACCCCTCACTGCACCTCAACCTGGCCTCGGACCACCTCAAGCTCGGCGAGCCCGACCTCGCGCGCGAGCAGCTGGAACGCGCCGTGCGCAGCCTGGACGCGCTCCCCGAGGACGCCTACAGCGCGAGCATCCGGTCGGCCGTCGACGAACTGCGGCAGCGGCTGCGTTGAGCGGTGGTGTGCGGTGGTGTGCGGGGGCGGGGGCGGGGGTTGGCAGGGGCAGGGGCGTACGGGCCCCCGGCACCGCGTGATCACCGGGGTGGCGGGGCTGGCATGCTGGACGGGTGACTTCTCCGTTCGACACCCCTGCTCCCGCTCCCGCTTCCGACGACTCCCCGGCCCCGGCGGACCGTGACGCGCGGCCGCAGTACGTGCTGCCGCTGCTCGTCCGGCTGGAGAAGGCCACGCCGCCCGGGCGGACCGACGCGCTGGAGACCTCGGCCCGGGCGGTGCTCACCCTGCTGTCCGACTCGCGGGTGACCGACGCGGACGGCGAGTGGGCGGAGCGGGTCGAGGCCTGGGAGGACGCCCGGATCCGCAAGGTGGTCCGGCGGGCCCGGGGCGGGGAGTGGCGCCGGGCGGGCGAACTGCCGGGGATCACGGTGAGCGGACGGGAGGCCGAGGTGCGGGTGTTCCCGCCGGTGCCGTTGGACGGTTGGCCGAAGGACCTCGCCAAGCTCCAGGTCTCCGGGACGGACCTGGAGGAGACCGCCGAGGTCGGCGCCCCTGAGCCCGGGTTGCCGGTGCTGTGGCTCAACCCGGAGCTGGAGATGAGCGCGGGCAAGACGATGGCGCAGACCGGCCACGCCGCCCAGCTGGCCTGGTGGCGGCTGGACGAGGCGCAGCGCAAGGAGTGGGCCGAGGCCGGATTCGCGCTCGCGGTGCGGACGGCCCCGGCGGAGACGTGGGAGGCGCTGGTCGCCAGCGGTCTGCCGCTGGTCCGCGACGCGGGCTTCACCGAGATCGCCCCCGGGGTAACTGTTGCACTCGAAGGCGGCGAGCGCTACTGCCCCACCCCGCGCCTACGGCGCCCGTGAACGCACCACGCTGACCCCAACACGGCAGCGTAGCGGGTGAGGTGCGCACGCGTTCCCGGCAGTCGCGTGCCTCCGGCGGGTCCTCTCGGAGGGGGCGGGGGAAGATGACGCTCCTTCTACTGGGCAAGACGGGTAGGTGCCCCGGCGTGCAGGCGCGGTTTTTGACGTCGTTCCGGCGCCGGTCGTCCTCATGGCCTCCCCCCCAGGTGCGGACCGCTTTACTGTTGATTTCCTTCACGGGGTAGTCGCGGGTTCGTGCCACGGCGCGGGCGTCTGAAGACCTTTGCCTCGACGGTGTACTGGTGCTTCACGTGGTGGCGGTAGATGTACCCAGGAAGGACAGTCAAGCTCACCCGGCACGCCCGCCGCCGCTGGCTGACCCTGTCCCGCACCTGGCCCCGGCGCGACGCCTTCACCACCTGCTCGTACGGCCTCGGTAAACTGGCCACTCCAACCTGACCCACCGCCACTATCCCGACGGAGGCCAGGAAGGAGGACAACCACCAACTCTCGGTGCCGTGGAACCCGAGCGCAACCGCAGCGACACGCGAAAGCCCCGCCTCAGGCCGTGAGGGACAAAAAGGGTGAACCGGCCAGGTAGTGGGCGACTCGCGAACTCTGACGAATCGAGGTCGATGGATCAGGTGTCGTACTCGCCGTTCCACGGGGCGTGGAAGGCGAGGCCTTGGGGTTCCAGTTCGTACCACTCTTCACCGTCGCGCAGCGCTGTCTCATCGAGAAGTCCCCAGGTGTGGCCCTCGTTCTCGATGCTGAAGGGACGGATGTGGATGTCTTCGTACCTGAGCCCCTCCAGGCCGGCCAGCGTCGACTTGAGGAGGGCCTTGGCCTGCTCTAGGTCTGCAGCGGGCTTGAGCGCTGATCGAGTGTGGTTCCCGTCAGCGTCGAAGAGATGTAGAAGGACCACTTCATCGGTGCTGGTTGGGGACGAAACGATGTCTGCGAAGAACAGTCCTTCACGGTATGTGCCGATAGTGGCGGTACGGTATGTCGGCTCGTGGGCGACTTTGACGAGACGTGTCTCGTGGGGCGATTTGGAGAAGGTCTGTGAATCCTCCCCGTCTTCGTCCGAACCTCCCTGATTGTCGGATGGGTCGAGCTTCACCCATGAGATCGCTTGTCGGGCACGAAGCCATTCTGTTCCTCCCGAGATCCACCCCCAGAGCAGTTCTTCGGTCCGCTTTCGAGGCTGGTGGTCGGCTGCCTGGAAATACCGATCATGGGATCCTTCACGGTATTCCACTTGCCAGCTTTCCGGGTCATGCATGAGGACTTGGATAAAGACCCCAGAATTGGCCTCCGCTGGGTCGGATTCCCAGGAGATCACCATAAATTCGTTGTCGGGTGCGCTCATCGAGTTCAGAGCGGAGATGAGGTCCCGCTGGTCAGGATTTACGAGAACGTCGCCGTTCTCCAGCTCGACAACCAAATGGTTGATGGTCACGGATGATACCCGCGCATTCTGTTGGATCGGGAGCGGTAGCAGGAGCCGAGGGTGTGCATGCTATCGGGTGGCAGGAGGGCGGCAGCCAACTGGTCGGCTGTCGCCCTCCCTCAATGATGACGAGTGGTTTCCTGGCGGCGTACTACTGCCTCATGGCGATGTGCCGCCAGACTTGCTAGAACAGAGCGTGCCAGAGCTTCCTTCCACCGCTGACGATGGAGGATCCGATTTTGCTGCCGGCGACGGCTCCCACGGCGCCGCCGACCAGGCCGCCAACTACGGTTCCGGCCCCAGGGCAGATCATGGTGCCGATTGCGGCTCCGGTCTCGGCGCCGTAGACGCCGCCTGCCAAGGCCCCGATATTGCGGCCAGCCACGTCGAGTTTCTGATCCTTGGGGGCGTCGTAGACCTCCTTTGCACCCCAGAGGACAGCACCGACCATACACAGTCGACCGAGTGATTCGATTTTAATCGAACCTGCGTCCCGGGCGACGGCCGCGGCCGTGTCTCCACTGGCTGCTGCGCTGGCGTTCGCCGCGGATTGGGCTGCGGCCTGCCGCGCATCGAGTGCTCTCGCGGCAGCGGCTGCAATTCGCTTCTTTGCGGCTCTGGCAATGTTGGTGTCGTCCGCTGGACCCGGTGTCAGGCGATGAAAAGCATCCTCCATTCGCTGCATCGCCTTCCGCTTTCCGGTGGAGAGAATTGTCATGCTCTCTGCGCCGAGCTTCTTTAGCTTGGGCTTCGTGTAGCGAGTTTTAGGGGAATTGGTGATTCCAGTCTTTACCAGATTGCCGGCCTTGTCGCGCAACTGGTACAGGTAATTCTTGCGGGTACTGTTGTGGGAGTTGCCGTGCTTTCCATCCGACGGTGGCGTGGGCTTGCGGTTGGGATCCTTGACGAACCTGCCGCCTGGACCCTTCAACTTGTGGCGAGGAAGCATGCCCGTCGGGTCGGAGCTGTTGACCGGGTCGTTGGTGCTGTAGGAGTACCCGTTCCACTGTTGTGGATCGGAAGGATCCAGCAGAGGGTCGGGATTGAGAAAGCGTCCGGTCGCGGGCTGGTACTCGCGTGCGCCTAGGTTGGTCAGTCCGGTGGTCGGATCTTTGACACCGTTGACGAATCCGTGGTCGCCGGCCCAGTTTCCGGGCTGTATGCCCCGGGGATTTCCGAAGGGATCGACCGGGCGGCGCGTCTCATTCAGGGTGACGGCGTCCAGGGACAGTGTGTTGGTGCCGTGCGGGTCGGCCAGTTGGTAGGTGAGGTTGCCGCCTTGGCGTACCAGGGTGATCCCGTTCGGGATCTGGTAGTAGCGGGTTCCGGAAAGGGTCTTGGTGATGCCGTTGAAGGTGAGTTCGTCGGTTCCGAGTGTGAGGGTAGTCGCCAGCGGGTTGTGCCGGACCAGTTGCTGGCCGTCGGTGTCGTAGAGGTAGGTCGTCGTGCCAGCTCCCGCCTGGGTCAGGGAGCTGAGCTTGCCTTCTTCGTCCCATGTCAGGCTCGCGCCACCGGCAGCGTTGATGGCGCCGCTGGTGCTGGTTGACCAGAGCGTCTTCTGCCGGTCTGCGGTGTAGACCGTGAGGTTGCCGTCATCTTGGAGCACGGCGACATTGTTGGCTCCGCTGGTACCGCTGGCCCACAGGACAGTGTTGTCCGGGCGCGCGACCGCCAGGCTTCCGTCGGCTCCCATGGTGGCCTTGGCACCAGGGTTGCCATTGGTGCCGCTGGTCCAGACGGTCACACCGGTACGGAGCGAGCTGAGCACCAGGTTGCCATCGGCCTGCATGGTTAGCTGTGCGCTGTTGGAAGCGACACTCTGGCCGGGCGTCAGGGTGAAGCCAACCTGCAGGGTGTAGTCGCCGGCCGGATTCGTGATCTTGGTGGTGTTTCCGGCCGCGTCATACTCGTTGCCCCCCGCGGAGTTGGCCACGCCGCCGATGGTGGTCTGGCTGCCTTGGAGAGTGTGAGGCCCGCCGGCGCCAGCGTTGGCCTGTCCCGGAGGGCCAAACTTTTGTGCTGTGGTTGCGTCGGCGTTTGGGTTGCCGGACGTGTCGTGCTTGGTGAGGTTCGTTCGGTTGCCGGTCAGGTCATACGCGTAGGTTTGCCAGTAGGGAGCCGGTCCTCCCACCGTGCTCTTGGCGGGACCCGTGACTCCGCTGGTCGGCGAGGCGTTGGCGCAGTTGCCCTGGCCTCCGACGGTCGAGCCGCCTCGCTGGGTGAGCGCACCGTTGTCGGACCAGGCTTCCGTGATCCGGCCGAGGTAGTCGTAGGTGAAGCACTGGAGGTCGGTCGAGGAGGGCGAGTTGTCCGGGACGTCGCGGATGGCTGTGATCTGGCCGGAGGTGTTGTAGGCGTACGTGGTCTGCTGGACTGCTCCGTTCTTGACGGTTTGCTTGTCGACGAGGCGTTGCAGGGTGTGGCCGGTGGACTCGTCGTAGGTGGTTGTCGAGACGATCTGGGTGCCCCATGGATTGACCGTGGAGCGGATCGAGCGGCCGTACGCGTCGTAGTCCGACGACAGGTCGTACACAGCGCCCGTGGTCGCAGATGCGATCTTGTTGAGGGGCCCGTTGACGTCGTATGTGTAGTTGATGGTCTCGGCAGGAATGTCACCGATCGCGGACCGGTTGTCTCGGAGCAGCTCGCCGGTGATCGGGTCGTACGCGGCTTGGTAGGTGTAGGTGAAGGGGGTGCTCTGGCCGATCTCGCTGCCGGGGACGGTCAGGGCCGACTTGGTGGGGTGGTAGTCGGTGTCATAGGTGAGCACCGAGCTGCTGTAGGCGTTGCCGCCGGAGTACCGGGTGGTGGTGCCGACCTGTCCGAGTGCGACCGTGTCCCAGGTCTGAGCCGTGAGTTGTTTCGACGGGTCGGTCGTGCCGGTTCCCTTGAACGAGCCGGTCTTGCGGTCGAGCAGGTCGTAGCTGAGGCTGAGGCTCTGGCCGCGTGCGTCGGTGGTTCCGACCAGTCGGTCGGCCATGTCGTACGTCTTCGTGCTCGTGCCGGTGTCCGGGTCGGCGACACTGACCTCCCGGCCACGGAGGTCGTAGCTGTATGTCCAGGTGTTCCCGGCGGCGTCCTTGCGTGTGGCCGGATCGCCGTCGGGAGTATAGGTATACGTCGTGACGTCGGCGTCGCCCCGGCTGCCGGTCGCCGCACTGCCCTTGTACTGCCACAGTTCGACTGTCCGGCCACGGGCGTCGTGCACGGTGGTGGTCGGGGTGCTGCCCTGCGGCGGCGTGACGTCCGTTCTGTCCACCCCGGGGTACGCCGTGGTCGTCGTGCTCTGCACCACACCAAATGCGACGAACTCGGTGGTGATCGGTCGACCCTGACCGTCGTAGACCGTGTGGGTCTGGTGCGGGACCTGGCTGGTCGCGGTGGTGTAGATGGTCGTGCCGGGCGGGGCGTCGTTGTTGTACCAGGACTCGTTCGCCTGCCGGACACGACCCTGGGAGTCATAGACCGTGTCGCTGATCAGTCGGCCGCTGTACGCGGAACTGCCAGGCGTGTCCTGCTGCTGTACCTTGCGGCCCAGGCCGTCCATGATCTCGACCGAGAGCTTGTAGTTCTCGTTGGCCAACAGGTCGGAGACGCTGATCGTCGGCGGCTGCACCTGCCCGTTCACCGTGCCGGGAAGGGCGTAGGCAAAGGTCTTGTTCGCCTTTTGGCCGGTTGTCCGGCCGGGCAGCCAGACGGCGGCCAGCCGGCCGAGTGCGTCGTAGGCCTGAGCCGTCACCCGGTTGTTCGGGTCGGTGACGGTCAGGGGGAGGGCGCGAGCCGGGGCGTAGGTGGTCGTCGTGACTCGTCCGACGCCAGCGTCAGGCGCTCCTGCTGGACTGGGGGTCTTCACCGTTTCACTCGTTGGAAGCTCACCCTGGCTCGTGCTCGAGTAGGTGGTGGTGGTGATCGCGCCTCCGGGGTTCGCGCTGTCGGTGACGTTCGGGTCGGTGCTCGCCGTCACCCGTCCATAGCTGTCGTAGGCGATGGTCTTGGTTGTGGTGAACACGGGTGCGCCGGAGGCGTCGTAGTTCTCCAGGACCTGGTTTGCGGTGATGTCCTGCTTGACGGAGGCCTGGCCGTAGCCGAGGCCGTCGTAGAGGTTCCTGGTCCAGCTCGCTGTGTTGGCCGCCGTCGGCGCGGCTGTGCAAGCGTTGGCTCCGCTGACGGTGAGAACCTCCGCCTCCATGTCGAAGACCTGAGGGTCAGGGCCGTCTGCGTAGCCGGTGCGGGTGCAGAGGTCGGGAAGGCCGTCGGCGCTGTCCAGCACGGTGAGTACCCGGTTGCCGTGAGCGGTGTCTCGGGTCGTCATCTTTGTGCTGGTCTGCCATGTCCCATCGGCCTTGAGAGCCGTGGAGTTGGCGGTCTCCGTCGTGCTGTTGAAGCGCGCCACCAGGTCGGGCAGTGTGCCGCGGTGGTGGGTGGCGGTGGTGACAGGCCCGCTGGAGGTGGAGAAGGTCGCCTCCTGGATCGTGCCGCTCGCCCGATCATAGGTATCGGTCTCGTACACGTCGCCGGACAGCCAGTCGGAGTCCGTCACCTTGCCGCCCTTGGGGCCGGTGATACTCGCACTGCGGCTGCCGCTCGACGTGCGGTCTCCGTCCATGCCCTGGTAGTAGGTGGTGGTCGTCTGAGACTTCGGGCCGTCGGTCCCGTCGCCCTCGACCACAGTGACAGTCTGGTACCCGCGGAACTGGTCCCAAGTGCGGTCCATGTCGCTGACGAAGGGCGAATCGTTGCGGTGCCAGGCCGCGTCACCGTAACCGTAGGTGATCTGGTGCGCCGTCGAGTTCGGGGTGTTCGGGCTGACCGTGACCGACTTGACGGGGTACCGCAGGAACCAGTCATCGACCGGAGCGGAGCCGGGCGTCTCGTTGGAGGGGTGCCACTTCACGTTGAAGCAGGACATGGTGTTGCTGTCGGCTGCGGCCGGCATCACTTTGTTGTCTCGCGAGCAAAGCGGCGTCCCGTAGTCCACGCCGATGGTGCCGCCGGTCTCCGTGGTGATCAGCTGGATCCGAGGGCGGTTGAAGGCCGGCCGGGCCGGGATCAGGTTGGTTCCGTCCACCCGGTTCGCGAGCAGTTGGCTCGTGAACGAGACAGGTGGGAGATCGATGGGAGTCCCGGAGGCCCCGGTGTCCTGGCCGGTGCGCCGTACCGAGTTGAGCCAAGGTATCTGGGTGTTCTCGGTGGCGTTGTTGACCTGAACGAAGGTGTGGTCGAGGTTGTACGTGTCCACCGTCTGCCATTGGCCGCTGACCCTGACCTGGGTGGCGATCGAGGACAGCCACTTGGTGGACCAGAAGGTCGGGCCGTAGTTGGCGCAGGTGCCCGCGGCGGCACAGGTCTTGTCCACGGGAACGTCCGGCCAGTTGGTGGCGTTCGCGACGTTGCGCTGCGCGGGGTCGCAGACCGCGGCGGAGGTGACGCACCGCTCACCCGAGGTGAACACCACCTTTGCCGCGCTCTGATACGTTCCGTTCGCGTTCAACTGGTCGGAGAGCAGCTGCCCGTAGGCGATCGACGAGAGAACGCCCCCACGCGTGTACGCGCCGAGCGTGCCCGTGCCGTTGTTCTGGCCGCCGCCGATGAGGTAGTAGTTCGTCTCTGGCGCATAGCTGTAGCCGGTCAGGTTCCCATGGGAGTCCACGACGTAGTCCAGGTTCCACCGCCATGCGCTCTGGCACCAGGAGGCTTGTCCGGTGGAACCCGCGTAGCACGGGTCGCTCGAGTTGGGAGAGAGGACCGGGAGCGTCCAGGCGGATCCGCTCTCGGGCCCTAGAGTGGTGGGCTTGCCGTCTGCGCCGGGAAGGTGGTTGAGGCCGAAGTAGAAGACCGTTCCGTCGTGGTCTGTCACCTTCAGATACGTTCCGTTGAGCGTGCCGTTGGTGGCGCCGGTCAGGAACTGGATCCTTGTGCCATCGTCGTCCTTGAGCCTCCAGGTGCAGTCGGACTGCTCCATGGCCGGCGGAGCGGCCGTGTTGCACGACGCGTCGTCCTGGACCAGCTCGCCGGAGTGGCTGCCCAACGACATGGTCAGGTTTGCCCCTGCCCAGCAGTCGTCGCCGGAGCCGGCGATGCCTGCCTCACCGCACGAACGGTACGCGCGCTCCACGAAGCCGGGACTGTAGTCCCAGCCGTCACCGACCCAGGACGCCTGGGCGTTCGTGGACGAGGTCTTGCCGTCCACGGATGAGGAGTCGTACTGGAGGGCGACGACGGGTGTGTTGCCGCCCAGAGCCCGGGGCACGGTGACCGGGTACTCGTACTTGAACGAGCCCGAAGCGCCGCCTTCCGTCCAGCCTTGCGACGGATTGAGGCTGCTGGCCGAATACGTGCCGGCGCCGCTCGAGGACCCGCTGACTGCGGCCAGGACAACGTTGGTCGGTGCGGCCTCGGATTTGGCGAAGGAGCTCATGCGAGCCGCACGGACGCTTGTGGAGGCGGGCAACGAGACATCCGCGGTCAGCTGCTTGGAGGACGCGTCGTAGTGGGCTTCCACTGGGGTCCGGGTGAGACAGCCTGCCACCTCGGGGGTAGTCAGCGAGCACGCCGGAAGGCTTACCAGCTGCGTCCGGGAGGCGTAGTCACCACCGAACGTCGACCCGAGGTCGGCCAGGTCCAGGCTGATGCGGACCGGGAGATCGCTGGGAGTGTCCTGCGGAGCCAGAGAGACTACCGCACCGGAGACGCCGGCCTTGGCTGCGGTGGGTGTATCAGCGAGCCGGACCTGAACCGTGTCGCTGGCGAGGCTTCCGCCGTTGTCGATTGTGGGTCTGGGTGACGCTGCGGCGGAGAGCTTGATGGGAAGACCGACGGCCTGGACGGGCGTTCCCGCCGTTCCGCGGTCCAGTTGAACGGTGGCCTGCCCGTGCGGAACGTGCTTGGCCGCTTGTGGCTTCCAGGTCTCCGGCACCGGATGGGCAGGTTTGGCTGCAGTGACCGGTGCTGCGTCAGCTCCGTGGACAGGCTGCGTCTTGGGAAGCGCGGTTCCGGGGGGTGCCCAGATGCGCGAGTAGTCCGCCCGGCCAGCTGCCGCAACTGGCGCGGTGGAGAACGCCGAGGCGGCGAGTGTCAGTGTGGCGGCGAACGCTATTGAGCGCCCCACTCGCCGGCGGCGGCCTGAGCCGCTAGGTGGGGTTCTGTCAAATATCAACTGTTAGTCCCGAATGACCGAATCAAAAGTGACCTGCCATCAGGTAGGCGGCAGGCAAACGGGGACTTTACAGATTCCTCATGCAGTCTCGTGAAGCTATATCGCCGTAGGTGATGGGATCGTGATGGATCTCACGGCCCCATATGCGCTCGATCCATGTGGACGATTCATCAGTTTTCTGACTTCCTGGCGGAAATTGCCCTTGTCCTCAGTGTCCCCCGTCGAACAGCATGCCCGTCTGCAGTGCACCGACGGGCCAAGCACTCCATGCGAAAGGGAGAAATCTCGTGTCATCACCGCGCCAATTCAGGCGACGAACACTTTCCAGAACCTTGGCAGCCGGATCGGCCCTAGCCTTGGGCGCAGCTCTTTCCGCACCGCTCGCGCAGGCACAGACGTGGTCGACCGCCTTCCTCACCTCGGACGAAGTGGCCGCCGTCAATGCGGCCAAGGCCGTCGGCCATCCCCAGACCGAGGTGGACAGCGCCTTGGCCAGTGCGAAGAGCGCCGGCACAGACGTTTCCGTTCCTTCGCTGAGTACCGAATACTCCGAGACGGTCGCAACACCGGCCGGTCATCTGCGCGAGACCCGGCACGCGACCCAACAGCGGACCAGGTTGAACGGCGCGTGGGTCACTCTGGACGCCACACTTGTGGCTGGACCAGACCACACCTTGGTGCCTAAGGTCACTGCGGGTGGCGGCGCCCCCCCCCCCCCCCGCCCCCGCCCCCCCCCCCCCCCGCCCCCCCCCCCCCCCCCGCAAGAAAATCGGGGTGGTGTAAAAAAAACACAC
>NZ_JBHWIO010000050.1:0-4589 GCF_042732075.1 Kitasatospora sp. NPDC059812 | reverse complement strand
GCCTCGCGGGGGCGGTCTATCGTCGCCCCACACTCTGTGTGCCGCCTCCCCACCCCATGTTGTCTACAACGCGGCGGGGGGGCCGCCCCCCCCCCCCCCCCCCCCCCCCCGGCCCGCTCGCCACGCTGACCAGCCCGGACGGCAAGAAGTTGTCTCTCGCCGCTCCGTTCGCGCTCCCCGTGGCTAAGCCGAACGGCAACTCCGCGCTCTATCCCGAAGTGATGCCCGGGGTCGACCTGAAGGTTACCGTGACCACACAGGGCGATTTCTCCACGGTCCTCATCGTCAAGAATGCACAGGCGGCTGCTAACCCCGGTCTCAAGAGTCTGCACTGGTCTGCCACCACCGTAGGGGTCAACCTACAGAGCAACGGCTCGGGCTTGGTACGGGCTACGGCCTCCGAGGATGCGGAACGGACGGTCTTTTCGTCACCCGCACCGTTGATCTGGGACTCAACCACATCTGCGGGCCCGATATCGAGTGCTCCCGCTGCTTCGAAGACCCGTGCGCTGGTGGCGGGCGCGGCGGCAGCACCGGCCGCGAAGACGGCAGAATCGGCGCCGGCGCCCGGCCAGACGTCCGTCAGCACTGCCGAGCGCCCGGGCCTAGGGGCCAGGCAAGCCGTCATGGCGGTCACCGCGACCACCAAGGGCATCGATCTCACACCCAGTCAGGACGTACTGACCGGGTCCGCGACCACCTACCCGGTGTACATCGACCCTGACTGGATCCACACGACGGCCAGCTACGACGCCTGGACCTGGGTCCGCTCATCCAGCCCGGACAGCAGCTTCTGGATGGACAGCCACCCGCTGGGTGTCGGACGGTGCGGTGCTTACCAGGTCGGCGCGCAGTGTGTGCCTGATGACGTGGAACGGACCTTCTACCAATTCAACGTGGCCGGCTACGCCGGAGCGGTGATCAAGAGTGCCACGCTGACGACCCAGGAATGGTCGGCAGCTGACCACAACTGCGCCACCACCTACCCCGTCGACCTGTTTGTCAGTGGCGCGATCGACCAAGACACGACGTGGAACCGCCAGCCGCCTCACGCCGACCTTGTGGAGGAGAAGCAGATCCCTGGCGCCGGTTGGGGAGCGTGCCACGACAACGTACCAGTGGCATGGAACGTCACGGCGGTCATGCAGCGAGCGGCGTCCAACTCCTGGAAGAAGCTCGCGTTCGCTCTTCAGGGCGATGAGGGCAACATCAACGCCCTGAAGTACTTCGACCAGGGTCCCAGCCTGACCATCGACTACGACCGGGTGCCTGACACTCCGACCAACCCCCACGTCGGACCAGTCAGTCCGCATACGGCGAATCCTGAGCGTAGCTTTGAACAGTGCACCAGCAACGACTGGAGCACCTGGGGCTGGCTCGGTGCTGGTTCACAGCAAGCAGGCATCACGCTCAACGCGACTGTGTCCAGCAGCACCCAAGCACAACTGAAGACCTGGTCGCACATCTGGGACTACTCACAGGCCGGTGTACCCGATGTCGCTAGCGGATGGTCGGACTGGACCGCGGTCGGCAACCCCGCCTCCTTCATCCTGCCGGCGGACACACTGAAGGATGGACACGCCTACGGCTACGGCATCATGGCGTCAGACGATCTCGTCGGTTGGTCGGCATCGACCCCCACCTGCACGTTCCTAGTAGACACCACTCCGCCGGTGCTGAGCTTCCCCGCCACCGTCAGTGACCCGGCACACCAATTCCCAGCCTCGGGAAACGGGCAGGTCCCGCAGATCTACGTGGGACAGACAGGTAGAATTCCCTTCACCGTCTCCGATCCCAATCCCAGCGGGCTCATGTCGTCCGGTGTGGCCTGTCTGACCTGGGGGTGGGACCCGCAACTCGCCGATGGCCGTAAGGCATGTGGCGCATCCGTTCCCACCTCGGCGGGGATAGAGGTAGCCCCGTCCCATTGGGGCACCAACATCCTCTACGCCCGAGCCACCGACAACGCGGGTAACGTCTCCCCGATCCTCTCCTACGCGTTCTACGTGCCCTGGAACCCGAACGCTACACCGCCAGTGTTCGGCGATGTCACCGGAGACGGCTCACCGGACATCGTCGTCCCGGACGCATCCGGCGACCTTCGAAGCTACACGATCCCCGGCAATCCGCTGCCCACCAGTCCCATCGGCACTCTCGCTGCCGGCGCGGCGAAGTCGCCGGGCCACGACAGCTGGACGAACTACCAGGTCTCCCACCGCGGCGCTCTCACGGGAGGCAAGGCCGTTGACGACCTCTTCGTTCACAGGGCGGGTGACAAGTACCTCTACCTCTACGACAATCCCGGCGTCACCGGAGTGCCCGGAAAGTTCGACAAGAGCAGCCCGGTTGCCAAGCCGGCGTGCGCGACCACGCCCATCAACCCGAGCTGTGACGGCTACCTTCCGGCCGACTGGAGCCGTGTTCTGTCGATCGCCGCAATAGGCGACCCGACAGCGTCCGCCCTCACACCGGGTAAGAACTTCCAGAACTCCACCGGTCTCTTCACCACCGAACTGAACGACACCGCCAGCGACGCAACGCTCTGGTATTACCCGAGCACCGGTGGCGTGCTAGGCCAGCCGGTCAAGCTCGGCACCAGCCTCTGGAAGGACTATGACCTGATCAGCCCAGGTGATTGGGCGGGCCAGAACCGTCCCGGCCTGTGGGCACGGAACCGCACGACCGGGCAGCTCAGGGCTTACACCTTCACCCCCGCCACCTACAACCCCGTGGATGACTTCGGTACGCCGACGTCAGTGACTGTCCCTACCTTCTCGGCGAACCCGGTTAACGTCGTCATCGACACTGGTGGATCCCTCTTCAAGAGCAGTGACTTCGTCCGGATCGGATCGGAAGGCGACCTCGCAGCAAACGGACAACCCGCCCTCTGGGCCCTTTCAGCTGACGGCACCATCAGCTACTGGACAGGGCAACGTACCGGCACCAGCACGTCCCCGGGGTTCGTTCTCGGAATGGCTAAGAACACAGCCATCAGCACGAGTGCGGCCTCCTATGAATGGAAGCTGGATGGAATCAAGACACCAGCCACCCAACCCACCGACGTGAACGGAGCCAACCCGCTCACCGTCCACACCACCTACCAGTGGGGCCAAGGACCCACCACGGCGAACAGCGGCGCGGCGGTGTTCACAGGCGACAACTACCTGCAGGCCAACATCCCAACCCCCGACACGAATCGGAGCTACTCGGTCTCTGCCTGGGCCAAGATCGATAACACCAACGACTACCAGACCATCGTCTGCCTGGCAGGAAGCCAGCGCAGCCCGTTCTACCTGCAGTACTCCAAGACCTTTGGGACCTGGGTCTTCATCGCTGCCGGCAGTGACGATATCAACACGCCCTACTACGCCGCAGTGGCCAAGGCACCCCCGCAGATCGGGACGTGGACTCTCCTCACCGCGACCTACAACGCGGACACCAACGCCATGACGCTGTATGTCAACGGGCAGCCTCAAGGAAGCGTCACTAATCCCACGGCCTGGCGCACCACAGGCCCCACCATCATCGGGGCATCCGCCGCAACCGGCTATCCGCTCAGCAACCAGTTGAGCGGTGCTGTCAGCGATGTTCGGCTCTACCCGTACACGCTGACCGCAGACCAGGTCGCCACCATCTACAGGACCAGCTGACCAGCAGCATTCTTTCCGTGGGCCTGCCACCGAACCTGTGATCAACCGCCTGCCATGTGATCTCCGGCTGGTCGCTGATAATTTCCAGCATTTCCAGACCTGACGGAATGTGCAGAGGCCGCTCATCAAGACGTCTGGGCCGTCCCTGCGTGCGGGGACGGCCCCGACGCCGTCGAAAACAAGTGTCGTTCCTGTGAATCCCCGTTCCCTGCGGGTGCTCCTTCCTCGATCATTCACGTGCGCGCGCCGGCGTGAGGGGTTCGGCTGGGTTGTCCGGTTCTGACGGTTCACTCTGTGGTGTGATCGCCGCTGGCCGCGCCGGTGTGCTGCGTGTCGTCGCGGTGGGCGTCGGCTTCCACGGGCCGACGGTGCTGTGGTCTCTCCTTCAGGTCGGCGGGGCGGTGGTCAGCCGAGGTCGGGAAGCCGGGCAGCGTCGTTGCCGCAGCCCAGGCACCCGCCGGACTATGGCGACAGGGCCGTGCTTGCCACCAGTAGGGCACGGCCCCCGATCAAACCAGCATCAGTACCCCCACCTCCCCGACCGCGGTGGGGTAACGGTGCGTGTCCCTCTCGGACACCAGCAGGAACCCCAGTTGATCTGGGGTTTTCTGTTTTCAGGCCCCAGGTGTGACCGACAGGGCCAGGAATGGTCTAGCCCAGACCGGAGAGCCCGATACGGCTGGTACTCGAAGCGGCCAGCTTCTTGACACCCTCGGCACAGCGTCGGTCGTACCGGCCCTTCGTGTAGCCGGGTGAGGTTCCCCCGAGGTGCGGAAGGTTGCCGGATATGGCCTGATGGGCCATGAGAAGGGAGCCTCTGTCATGGCTGCACCGATGAAGTACCCCAATGCCGCGTAGTTAAGGGGTGGTTGGGCTGGTCAAGACCACGTCCGGGTGATGTTCCAGCCGGTCGGGAACGGCCCATTCGGGAGCGAGGAT
>NZ_JBHWIO010000049.1:63015-65133 GCF_042732075.1 Kitasatospora sp. NPDC059812 | reverse complement strand
CCTCGGACTCGCCCACAACGGCACGACCTGGCAAATCCAGGCCACCACCTGACAGCACGGCCCGGATCAACCCAAGATCTTCATCAGCCTTCTAGCGC
This sequence comes from Kitasatospora sp. NPDC059812, assembly GCF_042732075.1. NCBI lineage: Bacteria > Bacillati > Actinomycetota > Actinomycetes > Kitasatosporales > Streptomycetaceae > Kitasatospora > Kitasatospora sp. NPDC059812. Next base: position 65,035 of record NZ_JBHWIO010000049.1, on the reverse strand, counting down.
CCCGGCTCGCGCCGGGGCTGTCGGCGGCAGGCGCTAGCGTGGCCGCGTCGATCACTCGGGAGGAGACGCGATGAGGCTGCGGGACGTCGAGGCGGGGGACGTCGGGGCGTACGTCCGGATGCGGTGCGACGCGGTGATGATGGCCGAGCTGGGCGGGCCGCTGCCGGAGGAGCGGGTGCGGGAGCGGCTGCGCAAGGACGTCGTGGAGGTCGCCGAGGACCGTTCGTGGATCAAGGTGATCGTCCCGGACGGCGCCGGGCCGGAGGTGGTGGCCGGCTCCGTCACGCTCTGGTCGCACGAGGAGGACGGCGCCGCCGTGGCCGAGATCGGCTGGATGGTGCTGCCCGAGTTCCAGGGGCGCGGCCTCGCCAAGGCGGCCGTCCGGGAACTGCTGGACGCGGCCGCCCGGGACGGCCGGTGGGGCCCGGTGCACGCCTTCCCGGCGACGGCCAACGGCCCGTCCAACGGGATCTGCCGGGCGCTCGGCTTCCGGCTGCTCGGCGAGCTGGACGTCGACTTCGCCAACCGCGTCCTGCACTGCAACCACTGGGTGGTGGTGCCGGGGGAGCACCGCGCATCGGGCACGGAATAAATGGGATGCCGCCCGAAAGCGACGCCCGTACGGTGGCCCGATGGGCAACACAACCGATGACGGGGCCGTCGACATCGTGAACGGCCTCCAGACCCGCGCGATCGCCGAGAGCGAGGTGGCCGCGTGGGACCGGGCACTCGCTCTGGGCTTCCTGCGCTCGCACGCGGAGAGCACGGCCGACTTCCGCCGCCTGCAGTGGGAGCCGGGCCGGATGCTGGCCGGCTTCGACGGCGACCGCTGCATCGCCACCTTCCGCAGCTTCGACGTCGAACTGACCGTCCCGGGCGGGGCCACCGTCCGGGCCGACGCCGTCACCGCCGTGGCGGTCAGCGCCACCCACCGCCGCCGCGGCCTGCTCGGCACGTTGATGCGCCGCGACCTCGCGGCCGCCGCCGAGCGGGGTTCGGCGGTCGCCATCCTGATCGCCGCCGAGTACAACATCTACGGCCGCTACGGCTTCGGCCCGGCCACCCGCGGCCACGGCTGGAACATCGACCTGCACCGCACCCGCGGCCTGCGCGACGGCCTGCCCACCGTGCCCGGCGGGCGGATCGACTTCGTGACCATGGAGCAGGCCCGCGAGCTGGGCCCCGACCTGCACGAGCGCTGGCGGCGCACCCAGCCGGGCGCGATCGCCCGCGACGAGCTGTGGTGGAAGCGGAACACCGGCGAACTCCAGTTGCCGGGCCACGAGTTCAAGGAGCCGTTCGTGGCCGTCCACCGGGACGCCGACGGCACGGTCACCGGCCTGGTGGCCTACCGGGTCGACGACGCCTGGGACGGCAGCTACCCGAACTGCACCCTGACCGTGGCCGACTTCCTCGCCCTCGACCGGGCGACCGCCGCCGAGCTGTGGCGCTTCGTCCTCTCCGTCGACTGGGTGCGCAAGGTCGTCGCGGAGAACATCGGCCCGGACGACCCGCTGCCGCTGCTGCTCCAGGAGCCGCGCGCCGCCACCCCGTACGTGGACAACGCCGACTTCACCTGGCTGCGGGTGCTGGACGTGGCGGCCGCGTTCGACGCCCGGACGTACGGCGCGCCCGGCCGGGTGGTCCTGGAGGTCGAGGACCGGCTCGGCTACGCCTCCGGCCGCTGGGCGATCGAGGTCGCCGCGGACGGCACCGGCCGCTGCACCCGGACCACGGACGACGCCGACCTCGCCCTGGACGCCTCCGAGCTGGCTTCGCTCTACCTGGGCGGCGAGACGGCGCCCCGGCTGCTCGCGGCCGGCCTGCTCACCGAACTGCGCCCCGGCGCGGCGGTCGCCGCCGACCTGCTGCTGCGCACGCCGCTGCAACCCTGGAACCCGGACGGCTTCTGAGCGGCGCCGTCACGCCGGGGGGGGGGCCCGCCCCCCCCGGGGGCCCCCCCCCCCCGCCCCCCCCCGGCCGCGGGGGGGGGGGGGCGGGGCGGGGGTGGGGCGGGCGG
>NZ_JBHWIO010000049.1:41853-63005 GCF_042732075.1 Kitasatospora sp. NPDC059812 | reverse complement strand
CCGCACCCGAGCACCCCCCCGCCGCATGCGCGGCGCCGTCCCGCCGGCGCCCGCTCGCCCCCCGGGCCCCCCCCCCCCCCGACGCGTCCGAGCTGCCCTCGGGCGGGCTACTTGACGGCGGTTTTCCCGATGGTCGGCAGGATGAAGTCCTGGATGAGGCCCTTGGCATCGCGGACGATCGGGCGGAATACCCGATAACGCGAGAGGTTGATCACCCGGGCCGCCATGGGGGTGGACCGGCGGACGAATTCCCGTGTCCGCTCGGTGTCCTCGGTCCGGTCGAAAACCCAGTAGAGCACCACGACCATCAGGTGCAGCCAGAGCACGTCGGGCAGCAACTCTCCCAGCTCGGCATCCAGCTTGGGCGCCAGCTCCGAGCCCTGCAGCACGTCGCGGAACAGTTCCACGGCGGTCGCCCGGGCCGGGTGGGACTCGTTGGAGAACGGGCTCAGCGAGCTGGTCGGGTCGGCAGCGGTGCGGAAGAACTGGGCGGCGAACTCGTGGTACGGCGCGGCCGTGTCGAGCCAGGAGGTCAGCGCGATTTCCAGGCGCTCGGCAAAGTTCCGCGTATTGGCCATGCGATTCCTGGCCTCCGCCGCATGGTCGTACGTCATTCGGTCATAGAATCCCTGAATTAGGAATTCCTTCGCCGAAAAATAATAGTAAGCATTGCCGACCGAGACGCCCGCCTCGGTGGCGATCGCGCGCATGGTGGTCTTCTCGTAGCCGCGCTCCTGGAAGAGCCGCATCGCGGTCTCCAGGATCAGCGCCCGGGTCTGCTCGCTCTTGTCGGTCTTCGGCTGCGCCCGACCGCCGGGCATGGGCCCGCTGTCGGTGCCGGGCCCGCTGTCGGCACCGGGTGCGGTCGCGGGGTCGGTCGCGGTGTCGGCTGCAGGGTCGGTCGGGGTGTCGGCCGGGGTGTCGGCCGGGGTCGCGGCCGCACCGCTCGTGCCGTCCGTTCGGTTCGTCGCTGCCAGGTCGTCCACGGGCACGAGCCTAACCGGAGACGAAGCTCCAACCCGTGTCGGTGGACGCGGCACCGGGCGTCCCCTCCGTGCTCGGTGCCACATCCACCACCCCCGCCATTTCGAACGCGTTCAAAATGATGTGAGCACTGTAGAGGTTTCGCTTGAACATGTTCAACTCCAATCTGTGGGAGGCTCGTCACATGATCAGTCCCGTGCAGACCACCATCCGGCGCGGCGGAGCGCAGGACGCCGCGGCCGTCGCCGACCTGCACGCCCGCAGCTGGAGCACCGCCTACCGCGGGATCGTCCCCGCGGACGCACTCGGCGACGGCCTGCCCGTCCAGCGGCGCGAGCTGTGGGAGCTGCGGCTGACCGTCGACTACGGCGATCCGGCCGCCGAGCCGGAACTGCTGATCGCCGACCAGGCCGGGGAGACGGTCGGGTTCATCTACCTTGTCCCGCAGCCGGACGCCCGGGTACTGGTCGACAACCTGCACGTCCGCCCCGGCCGGACCGGCGGCGGCATCGGCCGCGCACTGTTCGCCGCAGCCCGCGCCCACGTCGTCGAGCGGCACCCCGGGGCCGAGCTGTACCTGGAGGTGCTGCGCGACAACATCCGCGCGATCGCCTTCTACGAGCGCGAGGGCGGTGTGCGGACGCGGGTGCAGGAGGGCGTGTTCCCGGGCGGGTACGTGCTGCCCGAGTACGTGTACAGCTGGCCCGCCGAGAGCCTCGCGGCGCAGGCGGTGCCTGCGCAGACAGTGCCTGCGCAGGCGGTGCAGGCTCAGCCGACGTCGTAGACCGTCACCGGCACCCCCCGCTCCACCAGTCGCGCGGACACCAGCGGTTCGACCCGCTCCCAGCGCCCACCGGCCAGCCCGCAGCCGATCCGCGGCATGTGGACGGAGGCGCCGAGCTCCCGCGCGTGGTCGCCCAGCGCGGCCAGCGCGGTGTCGATCGCCTCGTACCGGACCGGCACCCCGGTGGAACGCCCCGTCCGGATGCCGCGCTGGCCGACCAGGTTGGCCACCCAGACGTACGGCTCGACCTGCACCAACTGCAGGGCGCCGAGCCCGAAGTCGTTCCCCGCCCGCTCCCGGTGCCAGCGTCGGAACGCGGCCTCGGGCTCGGGCCAGCGTCTGGACAGCGCGAGCACGAAGCCCTTGCCCCAGCCGCCGAGGTCGTTGCAGACGTGCGCGATCACCTTCACGCCCTTGCCCTGCGGCGCGGTGGCATCGCCTCGGACATAGGTGATTTCCGCCATGCCCCGAACGCTAGACCGAGGTACTGACAGTCCGCTCGGCACTTTCCGCCGGGGCCCCGGCGGCCCGCAGGTGCCGCCGCCCGGCCAGGGCGATCAGCAGGGCGAGCGCGGCGGCGCAGGCCGGCAGGGCGTAGCCGGTGCCGGGGGCGGCGTGCTCGGCGACCGCGCCGGCGAGCGCCGCGCCGCCCGAGATGCCGACCACGATGCCGGACACCGCGATTGCCATCCCCTCGTTGAACTGCCGCCCCGGCAGCAGTTCCTGGACCAGCGTCATCCCGGTCACCATGGTCGGCGCGGTGGCCGTGCCGGCCGCGAACAGCGCGACCCCGAGCAGGCCGAGCCCGGCCCCGCCGAGTCCGGCTGCGAGCGGCAGCAGCAGCCCCCCGGCCATCGCCGCGGCCCCGGACAGGAAGCGCACTCCGGGTGACCGACGCGGCGTCAGCAGCCCGAACACCAGCCCGGCCAGGCAGGATCCGCCCGCGACCAGGGCCAGCAGCGCGCCCGCCGCCGCCTTGTGCCCGAGCGCGTCGGCGTACGCCACGGTGGTGATCTCGGTCGAGCCGAAGACGACGCCGGTGGCGAGGAAGGCGAGCAGCAGCACCCGCAGCCCGGGCACCCGCAGCGGCGAGCCGTGGCGGTCGCCCTCCGAGCGGGCGGGCAACGGTGGTTCGGTGCGCCGCTGGGCCGCGAACAGCAGGGCGCCGGTGGTGCCGAGCGCCCCGGCGGCGAGCAGCCCGGCCTCCGGGGCGACCGCCGTGCAGAGCGTCATCGCGAGGACGGGCCCGGCCATGAAGCAGAGCTCGTCCAGGGCCTGTTCGAGGGAGTTGGCCAGGTGCCGGGCGGCCGGGTCGGCCCGGTACAGGTGTGCCCAGCGGGCCCGGGCCATGCCGCCGAGGTTGGGCGCGGCCGCGCAGGCCGCCCAGCAGGCGTAGAGCGTCCAGTCGGGTGCGCCGAGCCGGAGGCAGAGCAGCAGGGCGGCGAGCGGGGCGGCGTTGTAGAGCGCGGCCGGTACGGTCACCCGAGCCTGCCCGTACCGGTCCACCAGCCGCCCGAGCAGCGGCATCCCGATCGCGCCGGTGATCAGCCCGACGGCCGAGACGGTGCCGGCCAGCGCGTACGAGCCGCGCCGTTCGGCGAGCAGGACGACCAGCGAGACGCCGTTCATCGACAGCGCGAGCCGGCCGAGCAGCCCGGCGAGGGTGAAGGCGGCGGCGCCGGGGGCCGCGAACAGCCGCCGGTAGGAGGTGAGGAGGGCGCGCGAGGGCATCGGGCTCCTGGGGAGAGTGAGGGGGACGCCCATCAGCCTCCGTCGGTGCCGGGCGGCGGTCCAACACCTGTTCCGCCGCATTCACAGCAGGTTGTTGTTAATCTGCCGCCCATGCCCCGTGACCTGCACCCCCGTCTGCTCCGCGGCTTCGTCGCGGCCGCCGAGAGCCTGCACTTCGGCCGGGCCGCCGGGCGGCTGCACGTCGCCCAGCAGGCGCTCAGCCGGGACATCCGGACCTTGGAAGGGCTGCTCGGCGACGCGCTGTTCACCCGCACCACCCGCAGTGTCGAACTCACCCCGGCCGGGCTGCGGTTGCTGCCCCGGGCGCGCCGGCTCCTCGCCCTGCACGACGAGATCCTGGCGGGCGCCGCGGCCCGGCCGCTGCTGGTGGACCTCAACAGCGACGTGACCGGCCCGGACCTCACCGCTGACCGGGTGCTCGAACGCGCCCGCGCCGCCTGGCCGGAGGGCGAACTGCTGGCCCGCTTCCACGGCGGCCTCGCCGCGGCCGCCGCCGAACTGCTGGCCCACCGGCTGGACGTGTCCTTCGGCCGGTTCGCCGGACTGCCCGCCCCGCTGCGCGGCCAACTCGCCCAGCGGCCGGTCCGGTTGGACCGGATCTCGGTGATGATGGCGGACACCCACCCGCTGGCCGGCCGTCCGGTGCTGCGCGTCGCCGAGCTGACCGGGCACCCCGTCGACGTCTGCGCCGGCAACCCGGCCACCACCGAGTGGGCCGACCTCGGCGTCCGCCTGCTGCGCGAGCACGGCCTGACGCCGGCCGCGCCGTACGTGCCGCCGGTGGGTTTGGACGAGACGGCCCGTTACCTGGCCCGGCACGGCGATCCGATGCTGACCACCGTCGGCGGGCCGAGGATTCCGGGGGCGGTGACCGTGCCGCTGGTGGAGCCGGTGCCGCTGAGCCTGGTCAGCCTGGTGCACCGGCCCGGTGAGCGCCACCCGGGGCTGGCCGCACTGGGCGCCGCGGCCGCCGGGCTCGGTGCGGCCGAGGGCTGGCTGCGGCGGCCGGCGGGCAGCTGGCTGCCGGCGGCGGACGCGGCGCTGCTCGGGTGACCGGGCCAAGTGCCGCGGCCGGGTGAGGGCCGGGTGACGGGGGCCGCCGGGACGCGACACCGCCCCTGCCGTCGGGGGTCGGCAGGGGCGGCGGGTGGGCGGACCGGGCCGGGCGGCGGGTGGGCGGACCGGGCCGCGCGGCGGGTCCGGTGGCCCGGGTGGCAGTCGTGGACGGCCGGGTCAGGCCGCCTTGACGGCGGAGATGTCGAAGCTGAGCTTGACCTTCTCGCTGATCAGCACGCCGCCGGTCTCCAGGGCCGCGTTGTAGGTCAGGCCGAACTCGGTGCGGTCGAGGACGGTGCTGCCCTCGAAGCCGACCCGCTCGGCGCCGTAGGCGTCGGTGGCGCTGCCGGTGTACTCCAGGTCCAGGACCACCGGGCGGGTGGTGTCCTTGATGGTCAGCTCGCCGCTCATCCGGTACGTGTCGCCGCGCAGCCGCTCGGCCGAGGTGCTGCGGAAGCGGATCTCCGGGTAGGTGTCGGCGGCGAAGAAGTCGCCGGTGCGCAGGTGCTCGTCGCGCTGGGCCTGGTTGGTGTCGATGCTGGCGACCTTGATCACCAGGTCGGCGGAGGAGTTGCCCGGGGTGCTGCCGTCCAGGTGCAGCTTGCCGTCGTACTCGGTGAAGCGGCCCTTGACGTTCGTCACCATGGCGTGGCGCACCGAGAAGGCGACCTCGCTGTGCGTGGTGTCGATGGTCCAGTCGCCGGTCAGGTGGGCGAGGTCCGGGCCGGTCGGGGTCTCGGCGACGGCGACGGCGGTGGGGGTGGCGGTCTTGGTGCGGTTGAACAGGCCCATGGCTCCTCCTCGGGTCCGAAGCCATTTGTTTAGGCTTCAACTTGTTGGCTCCAGCGTAGGCCGCTTTCGTTCAAATTTCAACCACAGCCGTCGGCGTTTCGCGAAAGACTTGGCGGAGCGGCACTGTCGGACCGCCCGGTTAGGCTGCGAAGGACGGTTCCGCCGACCGGAAGGCCTCCCGCATGTTCGTCCTGCACGCGCTCTGGCGGGCGGGCGGACGGCTGGCCCTGTGGGCCGAGGACGCCCGCGCCCACCCGGGCACCGTGGAACCCCGCCCCGACCGGGCGGCCCCGCGCGCCCACCCCTACGCCTGCCCGGCCGGCGAACTCGCCGCCGTCCTCGGCGGCATCGGGCCCGGCCTCGGCTGGCTCGCCGGCCAGGCCCCCGAGCGCTGGGCCACCCTGCTGCTGCCCACCACCGGCGCCCTGCCCGCGCCCTCGCCCGACCTGCCGGTCACCCCGGTCCGGGGCGCGGCCGTCCTGGCGCCCTGGCGCGTCCCCGCGCTGCTCTTCGACACCGGGGCGGCCGCCCAACTGCTCGGCGAGGTCTTCGACCCGCACTGGGCCGTCACCAGCACCGATCTGCCCGGCACCGGGCGCGTCGAGGTCGTCCAGGGCCCCTCGCTGCGCTGGCTGACCGGCGTGCACGACCTCGCCTGGCGAACGGTCGGCCGGGGCCGGGTGCTGCCGCTGCCCGTCCTGGCGGACGGCTGCCCGCAGGCCCGCTGGCGGCCCGACCCCACCCCGGCGGGCCGCCGGGAGGCCGCCGCACTGGCGGACGGCTGCCCGCCCGTCCTGCTGGGGGAGTGGCCGGCGGCCGGCGCCGGCACCGGCGAGGCCCTGCTGGACGCCGCGCTGGGCGCACTGGTGGACACCGAGGCCCGGGCCGCCCTGGCCGGCACGCCCCCGCTGGGCCCGGGCGACACCCGGACCGGCGGTGCCCGAACCGGCGACGCCCGAACCGGTGGCGCTCCAGCCGACGCCACGACGGCCGCTGCGGTGGGGACCGCTCCCACGACGGCCGCCGCGGTGGGGGCCGCCGCCGAACGCTGGCTGCACGCCCTGACCACCCCGGACGGCGGCCTCACGGACGTCCGGTCCGAGGGCTTCGCCGAACTGCGCCGCCGACTCGCCGCCTGGTACGCCGCCGCCGAGCCCACCGCGCCCGTCCTCCGGCTCTGCTTCCGCCTGCTGGAGCCGCTCGGGCCCGACCCGGACGACCCCGAGGGCCGGCCCTCCGACGACGCCTGGCAGCTGGAGTTCCTGCTCCAGGCCGTCGACGAGCCCTCCCTGCTGGTCCGCGCCGCCGACCTGCACGAAGGCGGCGCCGCCCACGCCGCGCTGGCCCGCAAGGCGCCGGACCCGGCCGACGTCCTGGTCGCCGAGCTGGCCCGCGCCGCCCACCGCTGGCCGGCCCTGGACGGCCTGCGGCACCGCTCCCGCCCGGCCGCCCTGCCGCTCGACCGGGCCGGCGCGCTGGACTTCCTGCGCACCGCCGCGCCCGCCCTCGCCGAGGGCGGCTTCGGCGTGCTGCTGCCCGCCTGGTGGCGCCGCCGGCCCAGGCTCGGGCTCGCCCTGCGGGCCACCACCCCGCCCGCGCCGGGCACGCTCGCCGTCGCCTCCCAGGTGGACCGGGACGCCGTGGTCGCCTTCCGCTGGCAGGCCGCGCTCGGCCCGGAGGGGGCGCCACTCACCGAGCAGGAACTGGCCGAACTCGCCGCCGCCAAGCAGGGGTTGGTTCGGGTGCGCGGCACCTGGCTGGAGGCCGACCCGGAGCAGATCGCCGCCGCGCTCGCCTTCCTCGCCGACCGGCGCGACGGCGTGCTGGCCACCGCCGACCTGCTGCGGCTGGCCCTCGACCCGGAGGCGACCGTCGCCGGGCTGCCCGTCACCGCCGTCCGCGCGGACGGCCCGCTCGGCGACCTGCTGGCCGGGCGCGCCGCTCCGGCCCCCGCCCCCGCGCTGCCGCCCGACTTCCGGGCCACCCTGCGCCCCTACCAGGAGCGCGGCCTGGCCTGGCTGCGGGCGATGGCCGGGCTCGGCCTCGGGGCCGTGCTGGCCGACGACATGGGCCTCGGCAAGACCGTCCAGACCCTCGCCCTGTTGGCCACCGAGCAGGCCGAGGGGGCGGTCGGCCCCACCCTGCTGGTCTGCCCGATGTCCCTGGTCGGCAACTGGCAGCGCGAGGCCGAGCGCTTCGCCCCCGCCCTGCGGCGCCACGTCCACCACGGCTCCGGCCGCCTCGGCGCCGACCAACTCGCCGACGCCGTACGGGGCGTGGACCTCGTCATCACCACCTACGGGCTGGTCCAGCGCGACCTCGCCGCGCTGCGGGCGATCCGCTGGCGCCGGGTGGTCGCCGACGAGGCGCAGTACGTCAAGAACGCCGGTACCGCCCAGTCCCGGGCCGTCCGTGCGCTGCCCGTCACCCGCCACCGGATCGCCCTGACCGGCACCCCGGTGGAGAACCGGCTCGCCGAACTGCACGCCGTCCTGGACTTCGCCAACCCCGGGCTGCTCGGCCCGGCCGAGCGTTTCAAGGAGCGCTACGCGATCCCGGTCGAACTGCACCGCAGCCCCGAGCGCACCGCCGAACTCCAGCGCCGTACCGCCCCGTTCGTGCTGCGCCGGCTCAAGTCCGACCCGGCGGTGGCCGCCGAGCTGCCGGCCAAGCAGGAGATGACCGTCTGGTGCAGCCTCACCGCCGAGCAGGCGGGCCTCTACCAGGCCGTGGTGGCCGACCTGCTGCAGCGGGTCGAGGGGATCCGGGGTGTGGAGCGGCGCGGCACCGTGCTGGCCGCGATCGGCAAGCTCAAGCAGGTGTGCAACCATCCGGCCCAACTGCTGCACGACGGCTCGGCGTTGGGCGAGCGCTCGGGCAAGGTGGCCCGGCTGGCGGAGCTGCTGGAGGAGGCGCTGGCCGAGGGCGACCGGACGCTGGTCTTCACCCAGTACGCCGAGTTCGGCACGATGCTCCGCCCGTACCTGGCCCGCCGGCTCGGCGAGGAGGTGCTCTACCTGCACGGCGGCGTCCCCCGGGCCCGCCGTGAGGAGATGGTCGAGCGCTTCCAGTCCCCGGACGGGCCAAGGGTGTTCCTGCTCTCGCTGCGGGCCGGCGGCACCGGCCTCAACCTGACCGCCGCCAACCAGGTGATCCACCTGGACCGCTGGTGGAACCCGGCGGTCGAGGAGCAGGCCACGGACCGCGCGTTCCGGATCGGCCAGCGCCGGGACGTCCAGGTCCGCCGACTGGTCTGCGTCGGCACCGTCGAGGAGCGGATCGACGAACTCCTCGCCGCCAAACGCTCGTTGGCCGCAGCGGTGGTGGGGGAGGGGGAGCGCTGGCTCACCGACCTGCCGGTCGAGGCGCTGCGTGAACTGGTCGCGCTCACCCGTGAGGACGCCGTCGCCGAGGAGGACGCATGACACCCGGCCACCCTGCCCCCGTCCCGCCGGGAAACGCCCCGGCCGGGGACGCCCAACCCGGTAACGCCCAACCCGTGAACGCCCCCGCCGTGAACGTCGCCGCCGTGAACGTCGCCGCCTACTGGGGCGGCGGCTTCACCCTGCGCCCGGCCCCGCCCGGGCCCGAGGAGGAGCCCGACGAGCCCTCGCTGCGCCGCCTCGGCCGCTCCGGCGTCACCGTGCGCGGCCGCGACCTAGCCACCCTGCTCGCCCCCGCGTACGAGGCGTTCCGCGGCTGACGAGGCCTCGGCCCGCCGCCGCCCGTGCGGTAGCGTCGGAGCGGTGACCGACACCCTCGCCGACCCCGCCCTCGACGACTTTGAGCGGCACCGCCGGATGATCTTCGGTATCGCCTACCGGATGCTCGGCAGCGTCGCCGACGCCGAGGACCTGGTCCAGGACACCTGGCTGCGCTGGAGCGGGGTCACCGGCCCGGTCGCCAACCTGGGCGGCTACCTGGCCCGGACGGTCACCAACCTCGCGCTCAACCGGCTCGACTCGGCCGCCGTCCGCCGCGAGGCCTACGTCGGCCCCTGGCTGCCCGAGCCGCTGGTCGCCGAGCCGGACGCGACCGCCGACGTCGAGCGCGCCGAGACGGTCTCGTTCGCCCTGCTGGTGGTGCTGGAGAGCCTGTCCCCGCTGGAGCGGGCCGTCTTCGTCCTCAAGGAGGCCTTCGGCTTCTCCTACCGGGAGATCGCCGAGGCGCTGGAGCGCACCGAGGCCGCCTGCCGGCAGGTCGGCAGCCGGGCCAAGGCGCACGTCCGGGCCCGCCGGCCGCGCTACGACGCCCCGCCGGAGCTGCGCCGCCGCGCCACCGACGAGTTCCTCGCGGCCTGCGTCGGCGGCGACCTCAACCGGATGCTGGACCTGCTCGCCCCCGACGTCACCTCCTGGACCGACGGCGGCGGCGTGGTCCGCGCCGCGCTGCGCCCGGTCACCGGCGCCGACAACGTCGCCCGCTTCCTGCTCGGGGTGCTCGGCCAGCTGGGCGAGGGCGTCGAGCTCCGGCCGGTCCTGGTCAACGGCCAGCCCGGGCTGCTGGTCACCCAGGACGGCGCGATCGACGCCGTCTCGGTGTTCGACTTCGTCGAGGGGCCCGACGGACGGCCCCGGATCGCCGAGCTGCGCATCGTCCGCAACCCGTCGAAGCTCGCCCACCTCGCCGGCCGGGCTTGACCCTCGACCTGGTCGAGCCCGCAGAGTCACCGGCATGGAGAGCGAGCTGCACAGCATCGGCGAGCTGGCCCGCGCCAGCGGCCTGGGCGTCGGCACCCTGCGCTACTACGACGGCGCCGAGGTGCTCACCCCCGCCTGGGTCGACCCGCAGACGGGCTACCGCTGGTACCGGCCCGGCCAACTCGCCGACGCCCGGCTGCTGGCCCGGCTGCGCCGGGTCGGCCTGCCGCTGGCCGGCATCCGCGCCGTGCTCGGCGCGGCGCCCGGCTCCGGCACGGCCGCGCGGGTGCTCGACGCGCACCTGCGCCGACTGGAGGAGGGCCTCGCCGACGCCCGCCGCGAGCTCTCCCTGATCCGCGTGATGACCGACCAGAGGGAGCAACCGATGACCACCACCCCCGCCGAAGTCCGCTTCACCGTTTCGGCCGAGGAACTGGCCGCCGCACTGGACGTGGTCCGCTTCGCCGTCGGCGGCGACCCCGGAACGCCGGCGCTCGCCGGGGTGCTGTTCGAACCGGACGGCCCGGTGCTGCGCCTGGTCGCCACCGACCGCTACCGGATGGCGCTCGCCGAGGTGCCCGCCACCACGGCGCCCGACCGGCCGGACGGCGGCACGATCGTCCCCACCGCCCTGGTCGACGCCCTGCGTGCGCTGCTCGGCGCGGCCGACGCCGAGGCCGAGGTCGCGCTGACCCTCGGCGGCGGCCTGGTCCGGGCCGAGACCGGCGGCCACCGGATCGAGGGCGCCGCCCTGGACTTCGACTACCCTGACCACCGGGTGCTGACCCGGCTCGAACCGGAGCACCGGATCGACCTGTCCGCCGCCGAACTGCGCGGCGCCGTCGAGACCGGCGCCACCCGCACCCTGCCCTCCGGCCCGAACGGCGCGGACTGCGCGGTCACCGTCCTCACCCTTACGGCGGACGGCCGCCTGGCGGTGGCCGGTGCCGAGCCCGGCCCCGAATCCACGTCCGGAGACCTGAGGGTGGCGGTCAACCGCGACTTCCTGCTGGACGCCCTGCGGGTCGGCCGCCCCGAGCAGCTGGTGCTCGAACTCGGCGGCCCGATCGCCCCCTTGGCGATTCGCACGCCGGGCCGGGAGGGCACCTTCTCGCTCCTGATGCCGGTCCGCGTCCCCGACCTCGGCTGAGCCCGCCCGCCGTTTGCTGTGGTTAGCATCCTGCTTGCATCTGCAAGCAGGATGTTGCAGTCTGCGGGTATGGCCTCACTGAACGTCGGCTCGCTGGGCGAGTACATCCGCGAGCAGCGCCGGAACGCGCAGTACTCACTGCGCCAGCTGGCGGAGGCCGCAGGCGTGTCGAACCCGTACCTCAGCCAGATCGAGCGCGGGTTGCGCAAGCCGAGCGCGGAGATCCTGCAGCAGATCGCGAAGGCGCTGCGGATCTCGGCGGAGACGCTGTACGTCCAGGCCGGGATCCTGGAGGAGCGGCGCGGTGAGGGCCTGGAGCTGCGGGCCTCGATCCTGGCCGATCCGCTGATCAACGAGCAGCAGAAGCAGGCGTTGCTCGCGGTCTACGACGCCTTCCTGAAGGAGAACGCCGTCCAGCGGGGCGCGGTGGCCGAGCGGCCGCCCGCGGCCGGTACCGACACCGGCGTTCCACCAGCCTCCGGCCCGACGACCGACGGCTCAGCCACCCAGAACACCCACCGGGAGGACCGGTAAGCATGCCGATCACCGACGAGATCAAGAAGACCCTCAGCGACCCGACCCCGCTGTACGCCATCGCCGGCGCCGGGGATCTCGCGTACGAGAAGCTGCGCGAGGTGCCGGGCCGGGTGGAGGCGCTCACCGCGGACCGCAAGGGCGCGCAGGAGAAGGCCACCGCCCGGTTCCAGGAGGCGCAGACGAAGCTGGCCGAGGCGCAGGCCAAGGTCACCGAGACCGTCACGACGCTCCCCGTCGACCTGCGGACCTTGCAGGAGCGGGCACAGGGCTTCGCCCTCCAGCAGGTCGGCCGCGCGGTCGAGCTGGCGGTGAAGGCCAAGGAGACGTACGACGAGCTGGCCGAGCGCGGCAAGGTCGTGGTGGACCGGGCCCGCCCGGGCGCGCCCGCCGGGCCGGGGCAGCCGGCCGAGGAATCGGAGCTCGCCAGGGCATCCGAGCCGGTCGAGGCCGAGCTGGTCGAGGACGACATCGACACCCTGGCCACCGACCCCCTGGCCGCCGACACCTCGGCCGCCGACACCCGGCCCGCCCCGAAGAGGGCCGCCCGCGCCCGGAAGACCACCGACCGCGCGGAGTGAGGGAAGGGCCGCCGGACGGGGCACATCCGGTGACCGCAGGACGTTGGCAGGAGAGCGGACGGTCGACCGTGCCAGGATGGGCGGTGGCCGGAGCGCCGGAGGCGAGAGACAGAGGAGAGCGTGATGGGCGGAGTGGCCCAGATTCTGGACTTGGCCTATCTGAACCCGATCTGGTGGCTGTCCGTCGCCATCCTGGGCTTCAAGCTGTTCGCCCTGGGCGACGCGGTCACCCGCCGTGAGGACGCCTACCGGGCGGCGGACAAGAAGACCAAGCCGTTCTGGCTGGCGATCCTGGCGATCGCCTTCGGCTGGGACCTGCTGTTCGGGGTGAACTTCTTCACCGGCATCGGGACGCTCGCCGGGCTGGTCGCGTCGATCGTCTACATGGTGGACGTGCGCCCGGCGATCCGGGAGCTGACCGGTGGTGGCGGCCGTGGCGGCCGCAGCAACACCGGTCCGTACGGCCCCTGGTAGGCCGCGCGATCGGACGGCGATCGGGCAACGATCAGGCAACGGCGAGGCCCGGGCGGGGAGTTCACCCGCCCGGGCCTCGCCGTACCCGGCTCCAGTCGGCTCCGGCCGGCTCAGCCGAGGATCAGCTGCATCGGGTTGCGTTCCAGCAGCAGCACCGCGACGTCGTCCGTCAGCGCGCCGCCGTTCAGCTCCTCGACCTCGGCGATGGCGCTGTCGACGAGCCGGCCCCGGGTGAGCCCGGCGGACTGGTGGTCGCCGATGAGGTCGGCCAGCCCGTCCTGTCCGAGGCGGCGGGAGCCGGCCCCGACCCGGCCCTCGATCAGCCCGTCGGTGTAGAGCAACAACCGCCAGCCGGGCTGCAGTTCGAGCTGCTGGGCGGGCCACGCGGCCTGCCCGTCGTGGCACGGCAGCAGGCCGAGCGCCGGACCGGCGAGGTCGGCGGGCAGGGTGACCGGCTGGTGGTCGCGGCCGAGCAGCAGCGGCGCCGGGTGCCCGGCGAGGTAGAGCCGGGCAGGCTCGCCGGCGCCGAGCGAGTCGAGGCCGCCGCTGGCGCCGCCCGGCTCGATGACGAGCATGCAGAGCGTCGCGAAGATCTCGTCGCTGCGCCGCTCGTGTTCCAGCACGTGCTGGAGGGTGGTCAGCAGGGCCTCGCCGGTGAGGCCCGCGAAGACGAGGGTGCGCCACGCTATCCGGAGGGCGACGCCGAGCGCGGCCTCGTCCGGGCCGTGGCCGCAGACGTCGCCGATCACGACGTGGACGGTGCCGTCGTCGGTGCGGACGGCGTCGTAGAAGTCGCCGCCGAGCAGGGCGCGGCGGCGGCCCGGGCGGTAGCGCCGGGTGAAGGAGAGGCCCGCGCCGTCGAGCAGCGGGGTGGGCAGCAGGTGGCGTTGGAGGCGGGCGTTCTCCTGGCCGCGCAGCTCGGCCTCGACGAGGCGGCGCTGCGACTCGTCGGCGCGCTTGCGCTCGACGGCGTAGCGCAGGGCGCGGCCCAGTAGCGGGCCGTCCGTCGCGTGCTTGATCAGGAAGTCCTGGGCGCCCGCGGCGACGGCGGCCGCGCCCAGTTCGGCGCCGGCCGCGTCGGTGAGCACCACGACCGCGGTGTGCGGGGCGCGGCGGAGCAGTTCGTGCAGGCCTTCGAGGCCGTCGGAGTCGTCGGACGGGTGCGGCAGGTCGGCGGGTGCGGCGAGGTCGAGCAGCACGCAGCTGAAATCGCTGCCGCGGGAGCGCCCGCGCCGACTGCCGGACGGGGACACGGCGAGCAGTTCGGTGGCCTGTTCCAGCCCGCGGGCCCAGTGGATCTCGATCGAGGTGCCGCTGTCGGCGACCGCCGCTTTGATCAGCTGGGCGTCGGAGGCGTCGTCCTCGATCACCAGCAGTTTGAGCGGCGCGGTGCTGCTGGCGGCTGCGGTCGCGGCGGCGGGGGCCGAGGTGCGTCCGCTCTGGGGCCGGGGGTGCGGTATCGGGGGAGCGGCCGTCACCGGGCCGGCCGGCGTCGGGCCGGTCAGGGACGGGCGGTTGCGGGCATGGTCAACGGGGGCGCCGGCCTGGGCGCCCGACAGGCTCGTGGCACCAGGTGCCCGCCCGTCTCCCGTTGCGGGCATCGGTGGTTCCTCCCTTTCCCCGAGTGCGTAACGGTCAGCGCCCGTCCGCAGTGCCCGCCTGGCACCGTGCGCCGGGGAACTTCTCGCGACCATAACGTGATCTCCGGGGATTTCTCTGGCCGACCGGCGTCGTTGTGGTTTTTGCCACGCCGGTGGCGGTGCGGTGATCTGACTCGGACGACGGCTGGGATCCCCGCGTTGGCGGGGAAGGAAAGGGGACGGGCGATGGTGACGCGGATCACCCTGGTCGAGGGTGATGTCGGGGGCCGCAGGTGGACGCCGTGGCGCCGGGCGGCGACGGCGTACGGGCGGGTCGTCCGGCGGCGTCCATGGTGACGTGATGGGGCGTCAACACGCCAGTGGTATTCGATAACTCGTTCGAGTGAATGCGGCGGGTCGCTCACCCGCACCGGCCCCGGTCCGTGCCGGGCCGGCGACCCCGGCCGCGCGAACCGCTACGGCGCGAGCGCGCTCCACGGCACCGTGACCTCGCCCTGCCGCCACCGCCCGCGCGCGTCCACCAGCGGCCAGTCGCCCGCCAGCGCCGTGCAGGCCGCCACCCAGCGCTGCCGCGCCCCGAACGCCCCGTACGGCGCGGCCGCCGCCCAGGCCCGGTCGAAGTCGGCCAGGAAGGCGTGCACCGGCCGGCCCGGCACGTTGTGGTGGATCAGCGCCTTCGGCAGCCGTTCGGCGAGGTCGGAGGGCTGGCCGAGGCCGCCCAGCCGGGCCGCGAAGGTCACTGTCCGGGGCCCTTCCGGGCCGAGCGCGACCCAGACGTGCCGCCGCCCGATCTCGTCGCAGGTGCCCTCCACCAGCAGCCCGTCCGGGGCCAGCCGGGCGCAGAGCCGCTCCCAGACCCCGGCCACCGCCGACTCGTCGTACTGCCGCAGCACGTTGGCGGCCCGGATCAGCTGGGCCGGCGCGCCGCCGTCCAGCGGGACCTCGAAGCCGCCGCGCCGGAAGGTGAGCAGCGGCGGTTCGGCGTACGGCAGCGCGGCCGCGACCCGCTCCGGCTCGATCTCGATCCCGACCACCCGGACGTCCGGGCGCACCGTGCGCAGCCGCCCGGCCAGTTCGACGGCCGTCCACGGCGCGGCGCCGTAGCCGAGGTCGACCGCCACCGGCGGGCGCCCGCCGGCGCGCAGCGTGCGGCCGAGGGTGTGGGCGATCCAGCGGTCCATCCGCCGCAGCCGATTGGTGTTGGTGGTGCCCCGGGTGACCGTCCCCACCGGCCGTCCGGTCCGCCCACGGGCGGGTGCGGTCGCGGAGTCGAAGGAGGCAGCCATGCCTGGAAGGGTAGTCGGGTCCGCGTCGGCACCGCTGTGACCTGGGACGTCATCCCGTCCGGCATCTCGTCCGCCGGAGCGGGAATGCCGGACGCGGGCCGGGTGGTTGGCTGTCTGGTGGTGATGTGTGCCCGGGACGGGGCAGCGCACACCGGACAGCGGGCGGCCCGTGCGCGGGCCGCCGAGACGGGCCGCACAGAGGAGGCTTCAGCCAGGTGATCCAGCACCCCGTCCGTTCGGTACGCCGTGCCCAGCCCGCCGCGCCCGCGCGGGGCCGGCTCCAGTCGCTCGTCCCGGGCCGCCGCCGCCCGCGCCGGATAGCGATGCTGAGTGTCCACACCTCGCCGCTGCACCAGCCCGGCACGGGGGACGCCGGCGGGATGAACGTCTACATCGTCGAGCTGGCCAAGCGCCTGGCCGCGCTCAACATCGAGGTCGAGGTGTTCACCCGGGCGATCTGCTCGGACGACGCCCCCACCGTCGAGCTGGCCCCCGGCGTGCTGGTCCGGCACGTCACCGCCGGCCCGTACGAGGGCCTGCTGAAGGAGGACCTGCCCGCCCAGCTGTGCGCCTTCACCCACGGGGTGCTGCGGACGGAGGCGGGCCACCGCCCCGGCCACTACGACCTGGTGCACTCGCACTACTGGCTCTCCGGGCAGGTCGGCTGGCTGGCCGCGCAGCGCTGGGGGGTGCCGCTGGTGCACACCATGCACACCATGGCGAAGGTCAAGAACGCCGCGCTGGCCGAGGGGGACACGCCCGAGCCCGCGGCCCGGGTGATCGGCGAGACCCAGGTGGTCGAGGCGGCCGACCGGCTGATCGCCAACACCACCGAGGAGGCCGCCGAGCTGGCGCTGCACTACGCCGCCCGGCCGGACCAGCTGGCCGTCGTCCACCCCGGCGTCAACCTGGACGTCTTCCGCCCCGGCGGGGCGTCGGAGCGGGCCGCCGCCCGGGCCCGGCTGGGCCTGCCGCAGGACGCGGCGGTGCTGCTCTTCGCGGGCCGGATCCAGCCGCTGAAGGCTCCGGACGTGCTGCTGCGGGCGGTCGCCGAGCTGCTGGCGCGCCGCCCGGGGCTGCGCGAGCACCTGCTGGTGCCGGTGGTCGGCGGTCCGTCCGGCACCGGACTGGCCCGGCCGGAGAGCCTGCACAAGCTCGCCGCCCAACTGGGCATCAGCGACGTGGTGCGGTTCCACCCGCCGGTCGGCCAGGCCGAGCTCGCGCAGTGGTACCGCGCGGCGACGGCACTGGTGATGCCCTCGTACAGCGAGTCCTTCGGGCTGGTCGCGCTGGAGGCGCAGGCCTGCGGCACCCCGGTGGTTGCGGCCTCGGTCGGCGGCCTGCCGGTCGCGGTGCGGGACGGCGAGACGGGCACGCTGGTGCACGGCCACGACCCGGTGGCCTGGGCGCACGCGCTGGAGCCGTACGTCACCGACCGGGCTCTGGTCGCCCGGCGCGGCGCGGCGGCGGCCCGGCACGCGGCCGGCTTCGGCTGGGACACCGCCGCGGCCGGCACCGCCGAGGTGTACGCCGCCAGCCTGGCCCGCCCGGCCGGCCGTTTGGCCGCCGCCCGGCGGCGGCTGGCCTGACCGGGGCCTGACCGGGGCCTGATGCGGCCGGACCACGAGTCGGCTGCGGCCCGACTGCGGCGGCCGGGGGCCCGCACCGCTGGTGCGCGCCCCCGGTACCGCCGAGTAACGTCACCCCCATGGCAACCCGCACCAAGGACGAGGCCCTGACCCTCCTGCGCACCGCCCTGGACGACGCCGGAGCGGCCTGGGAGCCCGCCGCCACCGACCCGTACACGCTGGTGGTGACGCTCCCGGGCACCCGCAAGCTGAGCACCGCCTGCGCGCTGCGGGTCGGCGACCACACCCTGTCGGTGAACGCCTTCGTGATCCGCCGACCGGACGAGAACCACGAGGCCGTCTACCGCTGGCTGCTGGAGCGCAATACCCGGCTGTACGGCGTCGCGTACGCGATCGACCCGCTCGGCGACGTCTACCTGGCCGGCCGCCTGCCCCTGGAGGCGCTCACCCCGGACGCCGTGGACCGGCTGCTCGGGACGGTGCTGGAGAACGCCGACGAGCCGTTCAACACCCTGCTGGAGCTGGGCTTCGCCTCGGCGATCCGGCGCGAGTGGGAGTGGCGGACCAAGCGCGGGGAGTCCACCCGCAACCTGGCCGCCTTCGCCCACCTGGCCGCCCCGGCGGCCGACTGACCCGGCAGCGGGGTGGGCGCCTTCAGATGCCCGCCGGAGCCTTCTCCTCGGCAGCGGGCACCGTCTCCTCCGTCACCGTCACCTCGGTCACCGCGACCTCCGGCACCGCGACCTCGGTCACTGCGGCCTCCGGCACCGCGACCTCCGTCACCGCCCCGGCGCGGCCCGCCGTCGCGTCCGTGCGCCGCCCGAGCACCACGTGCCCGGCCGCCGCGACCGTGCCGCAGACCCCGCACACGACCCAGAGCACCGCGGAGCCGGCGTACTGCAGCAGCAGACCGCCGATCGCCGGGCCGAGGAACGAGGCGAGCGACCAGGAGAGCGAGTAGACGCCCTGGTAGCGGCCGCGCGCGTGGGTCGGCGCCAGTTCGGCGACCAGGCCCATGATGGTCGGCGCGTTCAGGACCTCGCCGACCGTCCAGACCGCCACCGAGAGGGCGAACAACCACGCGGACGACCCGGCCAGCGCCGCCAGCCCGAAGCCCCAGCCCGTGATCAGGCAGCTGGCTATCAGCATGGCGGTCCGGGAGCGGGTCTCCATCCACCGGGTGAGCGGGATCTGGAGCACCACGATCAGCAGCCCGTTCAGGCCGATGACCAGCCCGTACTCGGTGGAGCTGATGCCCGCGGCGCCCATGTCGACGGCCAGGGTGGTGCTGCCCTGCTGGAGGATCAGGGCGAGCAGCAGGTTGAGCCCGACGACGGCCATGAACCGCCCGTCCCGGAACACCGCGCCGAGGCCGACCGCCGGCTCGGCCGCCCCCTTCCCGTGCCGGGGTGACTCCTGCGGCTTGGTCTCGGGGATCCGGATGAAGATCACCACCGCGCACACCAGCGTGGAGAGCGCGTCGAGCAGGAAGAGCGTGAGGTAGCCGTGGGTGGCGATCAGGCCGGCCACGGCGGCGGAGAGGCCGAAGCCGATGTTGATCGCCCAGTAGTTCAGCGAGTACGCGCGGACCCGGTCCTCGGCCGGGACGAGGTCGGCGATGATCGCCGAGGTCGCGGGCCGGGTGGCGTTGTTGCAGAGGCCGACCAGGAAGGCCACCGTGGCGATCGCCACCTGGCCGTCCGTGAAGCCGAGGACGGCGGTGAACAGCGCGGTGCCGAGCTGGGCGGCGACCAGGGTCGGGCGTCGGCCGATCCGGTCGGTCAGCACGCCGGCGCCGATCGCGGCGACCGCCGAGCCGAGGCCGTAGAGGGAGGCCACCAGGCCCGCGTAGGAGGCCGAGTACCCCCGGTTGGTGGTCAGGTAGAGCGCGAGGAAGGTGAGCACGAAAGCGCCCAGCTTGTTCACCAGCGTGCTCACCCAGAGCCACCAGAATTCCCGTGGTAGCCCGCCCACCGTCTCCTGTATCAGCCTTCGGATCCGGGGGTTGGTGAACAGGGCGACGGGCATGTGGGGGGCTCCCGGGGCAGGCGTCCGCCGAGCGGCACGGGCAGGTCCGGTCAGCCGACGTATGTAAGTGTCAGATAGGCGGTGCACACATTACACATCTGCCGTAGGTCCGGACCAGCGCTTTTCCTGCCTCCACTAAGCTGGGGGCCATGGCTGACACGACGTACCGACTCATCCTGCTCCGCCACGGCGAGAGCCAGTGGAACCAGAAGAACCTGTTCACCGGTTGGGTCGACGTCGACCTCAACGAGAAGGGCGAGAAGGAGGCCGCGCGCGGTGGCGAGCTCCTGGCCGCCGAGGGCCTGTTCCCGGACGTGCTGCACACCTCGCTGCTCCGCCGTGCGATCCGCACCTCGCAGATCGCCCTGGACAAGGCCGACCGCCACTGGATCCCGGTCAGCCGCAGCTGGCGCCTGAACGAGCGACACTACGGTGCGCTCCAGGGCAAGGACAAGGCCCAGACCCTGGCCGAGTTCGGCGAGGAGCAGTTCCAGCTGTGGCGTCGCTCGTACGACACCCCGCCGCCGGTGCTGGCCGATGACGCCGAGTACTCGCAGGCCGGTGACGCCCGCTACGCGGACATCCCGAGCGAGCTGCGTCCGCGCACCGAGTGCCTGAAGGACGTCGTCGACCGGATGCTCCCGTACTGGTACGACGCCATCGTCCCGGACCTCGCCGCCGGCAAGACCGTCCTGGTCACCGCCCACGGCAACAGCCTGCGCGCGCTGGTCAAGCACCTCGACGGCATCTCCGACGAGGCCATCGCGGGCCTGAACATCCCGACCGGCATCCCGCTCGTGTACGAGCTCGACGCCGACTTCAAGCCCGTCACCAAGGGCGGCCGCTACCTCGACGCCGACGCCGCCGCCGCGGCCATCGAGGCGGTCAAGAACCAGGGCAAGAAGTAAGCCACTTGCCGACACGGCCCCGCCTCCCGGTTCGCCGGGGGCGGGGCCTTCGTCGTTCAACCGGCCTGTGCGGACGTCGAGTTGAGGTCGGATTCGGCGGTCGGATCCGGGCTCGTCCCAATAGTGGTTCAGACCATTGACGGGTGGCGGAGTCCGCTCCTACGGTGAGGGCGCCGGACTGCCGCAGGCATGCCAAGGATCTCCCCGTCCCGGCCGCCGCACCCCCACGCGCGCGCGTCTGCGTCCCGGCGCACTCTCCATCCACCCCCACGGAGGAGCATCATGCGCACACGTCACATCGTCGGGGCGGTGGTCGCCGCGCTCGCGGTGCCGCTCACCCTCGCCGTCCCGGCGCAGTCCCACGGGTACATCTCGACGCCGCCCAGCAGGGCCGCGCTCTGCGGAGCGGGCGGGGTGTCGTGGGACTGCGGCGACATCCAGTGGGAGCCGCAGAGCGTCGAGGGCCCCAAGGGCTTTCCGAACGCCGGGCCCGCCGACGGCACCATCTGCGCCGGCGGCAACTCCCGCTTCGCCGAGCTGGACGACCCGCACGGCGGCGCCTGGCCGACCACCGCGGTGACGGCGGGGCAGCAGCTCACCTTCACCTGGACGTTCACCGCCCGGCACGCGACCACCGACTTCCGGTACTACCTGACCAAGCCGGGCTACGACGCGAGCCAGCCCGTCACCCGGGACAGCCTGGACCTGACGCCCTTCCTGATCGCCCCGTACGGCGGGAAGCAGGTGCCCAGCACGCTCAGCCACACCGCGACCGTCCCGAGCGGGCGCACCGGCCACCAGGTCGTGGTCTCGGTCTGGACGATCGCCGACACCGGGAACGCCTTCTACTCCTGCACCGACGTCCAGTTCTGACGCCCGGGGCGGCACGGCGGACGCCGTGCCGCGAACGCGCGGCACCAGGACGCGCAACGAGGTGGCCGGGCGACGGGAGGGGCTGGACCACCGGGACACCGAGGGGGGGGGCCCCGCCGT
>NZ_JBHWIO010000049.1:31575-41843 GCF_042732075.1 Kitasatospora sp. NPDC059812 | reverse complement strand
ACCTCCGCCCCCCCCCCCCGGCCCCGCGGCCGGGGGGGGGGGCGCGGGCGGGCCCCGCCCCCGCGCCCCGGCGCCCCCCGGCCCCCCCCGCGCGCGCCCCCCGCCGCCCGGCCCCCCCACCCTCGGGAACTCCTCGGCGGCGGACCGCTCAGTGGCCGCCGCAGCAGCCGCCGTCCGCGCCGCCGCACTGGCAGGGCGCGCCGGACTGGCAGCCGCAGCCGCAGCCGGGGCCGCAGCCGCAGCCGGCCGCGAGGACGGGCAGGAGCTTCGGGGTGGGCGGCTCGACGGTTTCGTGGGCGCGTGCCGGTCGGGTGGGGTTGGCCTTCATCGAGCTGTTCCCTCCTAGTGACGGGCACAGTCCTGTGCCCCCAACGTCGAGTGAAGCCGCCGATCGGAGGGAGCGTCAACGGGCGCGCAGTGGTGGGATGTACGGGTCGTCGTGCGCCCCCACCACCCCTGTCGCAGGTTTACTCACCCTGTGGGGGGAGCGGCCGCCCCTTGAAGCCCCGAGTCCCGAGCCCCCAAGCCCCGAGATGCTGAGCCCCGAGCCCCGAGGCGGCCGCACCGCACCCGCACGAGGTCACTCCGCCGCCGCGGCCTCCGAGGAGGCCACGAACTCGGCCACGTGCTCGCCCGTCACCAGGTACACCACGCGCTTGGCGACCGACACCGCGTGGTCCGCGAAGCGCTCGTAGTAGCGGCCGACCAGGGTGATGTCGACGGCGGTCTCGATGCCGTGGTGCCAGCGGTCGTCGATCAGGTGCGACAGCAGCTCGCGGTGCAGGGAGTCGATCGCGTCGTCGTCCTGCTCCAGCTCCAGGGCCTTGTCGACGTCCTTGGTGGCGATCACCAGGCCGGTCTTGGCCACCAGGCGCTGGGCGAGCTGGCCCATCTCCAGGACGGTGGAGTGCAGGTCGCCGGGCACGGCGGAGTCGGGGTAGCGCATCCGTGCGACCTTGGCGACGTGCCGGGCGAGGTCGCCGCAGCGCTCCAGGTCGGAGCTCATCCGCAGCGAGGTGACGACGATGCGCAGGTCGGTGGCGACCGGCTGCTGGCGGGCGAGCAGGTCGATCGCGCGGTTCTCCAGCTCGTGGTGGAGGTCGTTGATCTTCTCGTCGGCGGCGATCACGCTCTCCGCCAGCGCCAGGTCCGCGTCGAGGAGTGCGGTGGTGGCCCGGCCCAGGGCCGAGCCGACCAGTCGGGCCATCTCGACCAGGCTGTCGCCGATCGCATCGAGTTCCTCGTGGTACGCGTCGCGCATGCTCTCTCCTCAGTAGCTGTGTCGGTGGCGGTGCCGACCGGCCGGCCCGTCCGACGATCGTCTTGTCGTCCGGGTGACCGCTGCTGGTGGCGCGAATCGTACGCGCACACCTGAGACGGCGGCCGGTGGTTCGGCCCGCCGCCCACTCCCACACGGGCTGCATGGCCAACTCTGGGCCGTCCGGGCGACGATGCACGGCCGGTGTGGTGAATCAGCGGCCACGTGAAGGTGAATTCTCGGCAACGCGTGGCCGATGCCTTGATCGGGCCCTTGGGGAGTGCCCTGGCCGTGCGCTTACGCTGGCCACATGGACGTGAACGTGGCCGCCGCCGCTGCCTGCGCCATAGCCGGGCTCGGCGTCGGCCTCACGGCCTCCATCGCCTTCCGTTGGAGCGAGCGCGAGCAGGCCAGGGGCAGGTACGGCGGCACCAGCAGCAGACACCACGGTCGGCACCAAGGGCTGGGCGCCGGCACCCCGGAGCCCCCGCTGCCGCCGGGGGTGGACACCGTCCTCTCCGTCCTCCGCTCCTGCGCGATCGTGCTGGGCGAGGGCGACGAGGTGGTCAAGGCCAGCTCCGCGGCGTACGCGATGGGACTGGTGCGCGGCGGCGCGGTCGCCGTGGACCAGATGCTCTCGCTGGCGCGCGCCACCCGCCGGGACGGCGAGATCCGCCAGGTCGAACTGGAGGTGCCCCGCCCCGGCGTGGCCCGTGCGGGCGAGCCGCTCGCGGTCTCCGTCCGGGTCGCCCCGCTGGGCTCCCGGCTGGTGCTGGTGCTGGTCGAGGACCAGACCGAGCGCCGCCGGGTGGAGGCGGTCCGCCGGGACTTCGTGGCCAACGTCAGCCACGAGCTGAAGACCCCGGTGGGCGCCCTGTCGCTGCTCTCCGAGGCGGTCGCCGACGCGTCCGACGACCCGGAGGCGGTGCAGCGCTTCGCCGGCCGGATGCAGATCGAGGCGACCAGGCTGGCCAGCCTGGTCCAGGAGATCATCGACCTCTCCCGGGTGCAGGACGACCGGCTGATGGTGGACCCGGAGCCCGTCGCGGTGGACGAGCTGATCGCCGAGGCGATCGACCGCTGCCGCCAGCAGGCCGCCGCCAAGCAGATCCTGATCACGGCCGGCGGCATCGCCGGGCTCTACCTGCACGGCAACCGCGGCCAGCTCGCCGCGGCACTCGGCAACCTGGTCGAGAACGCCGTCAACTACAGTCCGCCCCGTACCCGGGTCGCGATCGCCACCCGCCGGATCTCCAGCGCCGCGGCGCTCGGGGAGGCGGACGGCGAGCTGATCGAGATCTCGGTCACCGACCAGGGCATCGGCATCTCGGAGAAGGACCGCGAGCGCGTCTTCGAGCGCTTCTACCGGGTCGATCCGGCCCGCTCCCGGGCGACCGGCGGAACCGGCCTCGGCCTGTCCATCGTCAAGCACGTCGCCGCCTCGCACGGCGGCACGGTCTCGGTGTGGAGCGTCGAGGGCCAGGGTTCGACCTTCACCATCCGCCTGCCCGCCGGGCAGGCGCCCGAGGCCGACGACCTCGACGACACCGACGACCTCGACGACACCGGCGCCCGCGATGCCACCGGCAGCCGTGGCGCCGCCGCCGCGCCCACCAGAACCCTCACCACGGACCGGACGGCCACCACAGGCCGCACGGACCGTCCGCTCCCCACGGGGGAGCGGGAACACCCCCTGTCAGACACAACCCCCCAGCTTGCCCCGGAGGCCTGATCGTGACCCGAGTACTGGTGGTCGAGGACGAGGAGTCGTTCAGCGACGCCCTCTCGTACATGCTCCGCAAGGAAGGCTTCGAGGTGGCTGTCGCCGCCACCGGCCCCGACGCCCTGGAGCAGTTCGAGCGCAACGGCGCCGACCTCGTCCTGCTCGACCTGATGCTGCCGGGCCTGCCGGGCACCGAGGTCTGCCGTCAGCTGCGGGTGCGCTCCAACGTGCCGGTGATCATGGTCACCGCCAAGGACAGCGAGATCGACAAGGTGGTCGGTCTGGAAATAGGTGCGGACGACTACGTCACCAAGCCCTACTCCACCCGTGAGCTGGTCGCCCGGATCCGGGCGGTGCTGCGCCGCCGCGGTGAGGACGGCGGTGCCGGCGAGAACGGCGGCGGCCCGGGCGCCCTGGAGGCCGGCCCGGTCCGGATGGACGTCGACCGGCACGTGGTGACCGTGGACGGCGCCAAGGTCGACCTCCCGCTGAAGGAGTTCGACCTGCTGGAGATGCTGCTGCGCAACGCGGGCCGGGTGCTCACCCGCATGCAGCTGATCGACCGGGTCTGGGGCGCGGACTACGTCGGCGACACCAAGACCCTGGACGTCCACGTGAAGCGCCTGCGGGCCAAGATCGAGCCGGACCCGGGCGCCCCGCGCTACCTGGTCACGGTCCGCGGCCTGGGCTACAAGTTCGAGCCGTAAACCGCGGGCGCGGACAGACGCGGAAGGCCCCCGCCGGCAGTCGCCGGAGGGGGCCTTCGCGTTGGTGTCCGGCAGGCCCGGGAGGGCCCGCCGGACGCCGGGTGGTGCGTCAGTGGGCGCCGGCGGACTGGGTGGCACCCGGGGTGGTGGAACCGGACGGTGCGGGCGCACCGGTGGTGGCCGGGGCGGCCGGGGTGGTGGTGCCGGCGGCCGGGGTGGTCGCGGCGGTGGCGCCCTTGGTGGGCGCGGCCGCCGGGGCCGGCGTCGGGCCGAAGCCCTTGTAGAGGCCCGCGTTCGGGCTCACGCCGGCCTGGGCGTCGACCTTCTGGCCGTCCTTGAAGGTGAACGAGGTGGGGGTGAAGCCGCCGACCTGGACGCCGACCGAGGCGACCTTGGCGGACGGATTGCCGTTGCCACCGATCGCCACGGCGCCGCCGGCCGGGACGACGATGGTGGACAGCGGGGCGCCCGCGGCGTCGGAGAACGCGGCGGTGGCACCGTTGCCGACGGTGATGGACTGCAGCTCCGCCGGGGTGCTGCCCGTGTTGGCGATGTTGACGGTCACGTTGGCGGGACCGTTGTGCTCGCCCGAGGACTCGTCCCCGGTGACGACCACGATGTTGTTCAGCCGAAGGTTCGTTCCGAGGGTTGCCGCCGCGTTGTCGGGCTTGACCTGCAGCGTGTCCGGCGTGTTGCCGGCGGCGCAGGACGACAGCGAGGCGATGGCGATGGCGGCGATGGCGGCGATGCTGCCGCGTCGAAGGCTGCGGCTCACGGCGGCGGCTTCTCCTAAGTCAACGTGTCGATAGGTCAGGTCTCAGATTATCGACCTCGCTTATGCGCTCCTCACGGGGTGGTCCCCGTGTCGCACTCCCGGGGTTCGCGGGGCGGCCGTCCGGCCGCACTTGTGGCGTGTCCGGGTCACTCTCGGGACAAGCTTCGACCAAGATCGAATAACGATGTGGATACGGCCCGATAAACGGTGAAAACCCAAGATCCAATCATGGTTTCCAGAGTGTTGCGCAAGGTTTCGCCGAACGCTGGAACCGCCTCCGACCTGCGGGAAGCCTCCCTCGAACACCGGTCGCAGCACGTCATGGGGGTCCTTGTCAAGCCCCGAGACCGGCCCTGACCTGCGAAAACGCCCTTCGGGTGCGCTGAAAAGCGTGTTATTCTGGAAAGCCACGGAAGGGGTCCTGTCACATGACGTTCAAGGTTGGCGACACGGTGGTCTACCCCCATCACGGGGCCGCGCTGATCGAGGCCATCGAAATTCGCCAGATCAAAGGTGTGGACAAGACCTACCTGGTGCTCAAGGTGCAGCAGGGAGACCTGACGCTCCGCGTGCCCGCTGAGAACGCGGAGTTCGTCGGCGTGCGCGATGTAGTCGGCCAGGAGGGTCTGGACCGGGTCTTCGAGGTGCTGCGCGCACCGTACACCGAAGAGCCGACCAACTGGTCCCGTCGCTACAAGGCGAACCTGGAGAAGCTCGCCTCTGGCGACGTTATCAAGGTCGCCGAGGTTGTGCGCGACCTCTGGCGCCGTGAGCGCGAGCGCGGCCTCTCGGCCGGCGAGAAGCGGATGCTCGCGAAGGCGCGCCAGATCCTCGTCAGCGAGCTCGCGCTGGCGGAGAACACCAACGAGGACAAGGCGGAGACGCTGCTCGACGAGGTGCTGGCCTCGTAGCGCAGTCGGGCTGCCGCCCACCGCTCACAGCGCCCGGTGTCGGCGCGCCGCTCCCAGGACGAAGCGTCCCGGGGTGGTGCAGTGGCACTTCGGGCGCTGAGGCGTGTCCGGACGACGCCCCCGCCCCGAGCCGGTCCAGGCCCGGCAAGACCGTTTTCCGTCCTGCAAGACCGATTCTGCGGGATTGTGCGGCGGACGGTTGGACCGTAATTCTTCGGAAGGGGCCCGTAGCGCCCGCCGGGCACGCCAAGGCCATACCCACTTCTCCGAAGGAGTGAAACCTGAACGCCTCAGCAGCAGTCGCAGCAGCAGTGGTGCCCGCCGCCGGACGCGGTGAGCGGCTGGGGCCCGGTGCCCCGAAGGCCCTGCGGGAACTGGGCGGCGTGCCGCTCCTGGTGCACGCCGTGCGGGCGCTGGCCCGCAGCCGGGCGGTCGGCCTGGTCGTGGTCGCCGCGCCCGCCGACGGGGTGGCCGAGGTGGTCGCCCTGCTGGACAGCCACGGGCTGGACGGCAAGGACATCCGGGTGGTCGCCGGTGGCGCCACCCGCCAGGAGTCGGTCCGGCTCGGCCTGGCCGCGATCCCGGCCGAGGTGGAGATCGTCCTGGTGCACGACGCGGCCCGCCCGCTCGTCCCGGTCGAGGTGGTGGACGCGGTGGCGGCCGCCGTCCGGGCCGGGGCCGGGGCGGTGGTGCCCGCGGTGCCGCTGGCCGACACGGTGAAGCGGGTCGAGCCGAACCCGGGCCGCCCCGAGCCGGTGCTCGACACGCCCGACCGGGCCACCCTGCGCGCGGTGCAGACCCCGCAGGGCTTCGACCGGGCCACCCTGGTCGGGGTGCACGCCAAGGCGCTGGCCGAGGAGGCCGCAGGCGCCGCCGACGCGCCGCCGGTCACCGACGACGCGGGCCTGGTGGAGCGCTACGGCGGCCAGGTCGTCGTGGTGCCCGGCCACGAGGAGGCGTTCAAGGTCACCCGTCCACTGGACCTCGTGCTCGCCGAGGCCGTACTCGCCCGCCGGAGGGCCGCCGATGCCTACTGACCCGCTGACGCCCGCCGACCGGGCCCCGGCCCCCGTGCTGCCGCGCGTGGGTATCGGCACCGACGTGCACGCCTTCGAGGCCGGCCGCCCGCTCTGGGTGGCCGGACTGGAGTGGCCGGACGCCGGGGTCGGGCTCTCCGGGCACTCGGACGCCGACGTCGCCGCGCACGCGGCCTGCGACGCGCTGTTCTCGGCCGCCGGGATCGGCGACCTGGGCGCGCACTTCGGCACCGACCGGCCGGAGTGGGCCGGCGCGTCCGGGGTGAAGCTGCTCGGTGAGGCGGCCCGGCTGGTGCGCGCGGAGGGCTTCGAGATCGGCAACATCGCGGTCCAGGTGGTCGGCGTCCGGCCGAAGATCGGCAAGCGGCGGGCCGAGGCGCAGGCCGCGCTGTCGGCCGCGGCCGGTGCGCCGGTGTCGGTGTCCGGCACCACCACGGACGGCCTGGGCCTGACCGGTCGGGCCGAGGGGTTGGCCGCGATCGCCACGGCCCTGGTGTACGAACGGCGTTGAGCCGGGCGCGGTCGGCAGGGCCGGAATAGGCGGGCCCTGACGAGTGTTCACCCCGCGTGGCGGTGGATCGGTCGGTAGTGTGCGGTTTCGGGCCCGGGCGGGGCTTCCCCTCGGGCCGTACCGCCGACGATGAGAAGAGGTTCTCGATGGGCGTCGAACTCTCAGGCCCCGCCAAGGAATTGCTCGACCGCAAGAGCTTTGCCGTGGTGTCCACGATCCAGCCCGACGGCAGCCCCCAGTCCTCGGTCGTCTGGGTCACGCGGGACGGCGACGACATCCTGTTCTCCACCGTCCAGGGCCGCCGCAAGCACCTCAACCTGGTGCGGGACCCGCGCATCTCGCTCGTGGTCAACCCGCCGGAGAACCCGTACGAGTACGTCGAGGTGCGCGGTTCGGCGACGATGACCACCGAGGGCGGCCGGGAGCTGATCAACGAACTGTCCCGCAAGTACCGCGGCGAGGAGTACGGGTTCGACGGCCCGGACGACGTCCGGGTGGTCGTCCGGCTCAGCCCGCGCAAGGTGGTCGGCAACATCTGACCGGCCCGCGCGGCCCGTGGTTCCCCGGGAGTGCTGCATATCATTCCCGGGGAATGTCGCGGGGCACCCCCTCCTGCCCACTACGCTTGACGCTGTGAGCATTCGCCTGTACGACACCAGCACCCGCCAGGTACGCGACTTCGTCCCGCTTGTACCGGGTTGTGTCTCGATCTACCTGTGCGGCGCTACCGTCCAGTCGGCGCCTCATATCGGGCACATCCGGTCCGGTCTCAACTTCGACATCATGCAGCGGTGGTTCGCCTACCGCGGCTACCAGATCACCTTCGCCCGGAACGTCACCGACATCGACGACAAGGTGATCGCCAAGGAGCGCGAGTTCGGCATCCCGTGGTGGCAGATCGCCTACGAGAACGAGCGGGCGTTCAACGACGGCTACACCGCGCTCGGTTGCCTGCCGCCGACCGTCGAGCCGCGGGCCACCGGGCACATCCCCGAGATGGTCGAGATGATGCGGGGGCTCATCGAGAAGGGCCACGCCTACGCGGCCGACGGCAACGTCTACTTCGACGTGAAGTCGTACCCGGAGTACCTCGCGCTCTCCAACCAGAAGCTCGACGACCTGCGCCAGCCCGAGGGCGAGGGCGAGACCGGCAAGCGGGACCAGCGCGACTTCGCGATGTGGAAGGCCGCCAAGCCGGGCGAGCCGAGCTGGGAGACCCCGTGGGGCCGCGGCCGGCCGGGCTGGCACCTGGAGTGCTCGGCGATGGTCCACAAGTACCTCGGCCCGGCCTTCGACATCCACGGCGGCGGGCTGGACCTGATCTTCCCGCACCACGAGAACGAGATCGCCCAGTCCAAGGCCTACGGCGACGCCTTCGCCAGCTTCTGGGTGCACAACGCCTGGGTCACCATGGCCGGCGAGAAGATGAGCAAGTCGCTGGGCAACTCGGTGCTGGTCTCCGAGATGGTCCAGCGCTGGCGTCCGATCGTGCTCCGCTACTACCTGGGCACCCCGCACTACCGCTCGATGATCGAGTACAGCGAGGACGCCCTGCGCGAGGCCGAGGCCGGGTTCGGCCGGATCGAGGGCTTCATCCAGCGCACCGTCGAGCGCTGCGGGGCGGTCGACGCCGCCCCCGAGGTGCCGCCGGCCTTCGCCGAGGCGATGGACGACGACCTGGGCGTTCCGCAGGCGCTCGCCGTCGTGCACACCGCCGTCCGCCAGGGCAACAGCGCCCTGAACGCGGACGACAAGGAGAACGCGGTGGCGCGTCTGGCCGAGGTCCGTGCGATGCTCGGAGTGCTGGGTCTCGACCCGCTCGACCCGCAGTGGGTCGGGGCGGAGCGCGGCGAGCCTGGGACAATGAAGAGCATGCACGGTGTGGTCGACTCGCTGGTCCGCCTGGTCCTGGACCAGCGGCAGGCGGCGCGTCAGCGCAAGGACTTCGCCACCGCGGACGCCATCCGCGACCAGCTCGGCCTGGCCGGGCTGGTGATCGAGGACACCCCGTCCGGCCCGCGCTGGACGATCAACAGCCAGTAACCCCATCTGACGATCGGGGTGAGGGTGGGCCGTACCGGACCGGTGCGGCCCTCCCGCATGACGTAGCGCATGCAGTCGGCCGCCGCCGGACAGAACGGGGCGGCCGGGCATGCCGGACAGACAGGAAGTACAGCCATGGCCGGCAACAGCCAGCGCAGGAACCGCCGCAACCCCGGATCGAAGAAGGGCGCGTCTGTCGGTACCGGCGGCCACAGCCGGAAGGCGCTCCAGGGCAAGGGCCCGACCCCGCCCGGAGCGGAGCGCAAGGGCCACCCGAAGCAGCGCGCCGCCAACGCCGCGGTCAAGCGCGAGCGGGACGCCAAGGCCCGCGCCGGCATGCGCCGCGCCGGCGGCGCCGGTCGCGGCGGCCGGGGCGGTGCGGGCAGCGCCGAGCTCGTCTTCGGCCGCAACTCGGTCGTCGAGGCCCTTCAGGGCGGCGTCCCGGCCACCGCGCTGTACGTCCAGCAGTTCGTCGACACCGACGACCGCGTCCGCGACGCCTTCCAGGCCGCCAACGACCGCGGCATCCCGCTGATGGAGGCCCCGCGCCCGCAGCTGGACCAGATGACCGGCGGGCTCAACCACCAGGGCCTCGTGCTCCAGGTGCCGCCGTACGAGTACGCGCACCCCGACGACCTGCTGGTCGAGGCCTCCGACTCGGGCCAGGACGCGCTGATCATCGCGCTGGACGGCGTCACCGACTCGCGCAACCTCGGCGCCGTGGTCCGCTCCGCCGCCGCCTTCGGCGCGCACGGCGTGGTCATCCCCGAGCGCCGCGCGGCCGGCATGACCGCCGGTGCCTGGAAGACCTCCTCCGGCGCGGCCGCCCGCCTGCCCGTCGCCCGGGCCACCAACCTCACCCGCACCCTGGAGGCCTACCAGAAGGCCGGCCTCATGGTGGTCGGCCTGGCCGCCGACGGCGAGGCCGAGCTGGGCGACCTGGAGCTGCTGACCGGTCCGGTGGTGATCGTCGCGGGCAGCGAGGGCAAGGGCCTGTCCCGGCTGGTCTCGGAGACCTGCGACATGCGGGTGCGGATCCCGATGTCCGGGCTGACCGAGTCGCTGAACGCCGGTGTCGCGGCGGGCATCGTGCTCTACGAGGCTGCGCGACTGCGCGCCAAGCGCTGAGCACAGCCGGTGTGCGGGGCGCAGGGGAACTTCTGAATTCTCCGCAATCCGAGTGAAAAGCGATCGGGCCCGACCAGGCCCGATGGCGTTTATCATGATAAATTAAAGTTTTCGCCCGACAAACACACGGGAGAGTGTCCTAATCGGTGGTCACCCGGTTAGAAGGGCGTGGACA
>NZ_JBHWIO010000049.1:29626-31565 GCF_042732075.1 Kitasatospora sp. NPDC059812 | reverse complement strand
TTGTTCTTTTTTTTATACTACCTTGGTGTGCCAATGCGGGTGGGGGTGGGGGTGGTGAATTTATTATTACGCCTATCCGGGGTTATTCAGGTTGCGGGCCCGACCAGGCCCGATCGCTTTTCTCATGATCATTTCAAGTATGCGCCGGACATCCACTCGGGAGAGTGTCCTAAGCGGTGGTCACCCGGTTAGACGGGCGTGGACACCAGAACACCTCGGCGCCCCCTGTTCGGCGGCGGCAGCACCGGGATAGACGCGGGCCCCGGCCTTGACACGGTCAAGGTGCCGTCCGACCCCGCGCGCCTCAGCATCACCCAGGCGAGCTTCCGGCTCCGGCTCGGCGCCCCGGTGGCGCCGCTGATCGAGGCCCCGGCCGGACTGCTGTCCACCGGCGCCGCGTTCGGCGACCCGTACGCCAACCAGGGCCTGATCCGCCGTCCGCTGGTCACCCCGCAGGTCGTCGTGCCCGCCTCCGCCGTCCCGGCGCTCGCGGGGGCCGCCGGGGGCGGTGCGCCGCGCCGCAAGGGCCGGGTCACCGCCGTCACCTGGACCGGGCAGGCGCCCCCCGGGGACCTCGCGGCCACCCAGCTGCTGGACGCCGTCCGGCTCACCGGCTCCGGGCCCGACGGCGGCGGCCCGGGCATGTCGGACACTCGGGTGATCCCGTCCTACTCGGGCGCCCGGACCGTCCCGCGCCAGCCGCGGGAGGGAGCCGGCACCGCCACCGACGCGGGCATCGGCCCGGTCGGCGCACCGCAGGGCTGGACCCCGAGCGGCGAGCTGCCCGAGGTCTCCGCTACGGCCGCCGAGGGCAAGCCGCCCTGGTACCCCGGCCGCCGGGTCGACCTCGGCCTGGTCCTGCTGCCGCTGCGCGCCGTCCTCGGCTCGCTGTCCGTCTACGCCGGGTTCAGCAAGCTCTGCGACCCGGTCTACTTCGACGGCGGCGAGCGCGGCTCGATGATGCGCTGGCTCGCCTCGCTGCACCCCTGGAAGGTCGCCGAACCGCTGCTGGCCTTCGCCATGGCGCACCCGGTCGGTGCCGGCCTGGTGGTGTCGTTCACCCAGGTCGTGGTCGGCGTGCTGACCGTCCTCGGCCTCTGGCAGCGGCTCGCGGCCGGAGCGGCGATGCTCCTCTCCGCCGCGCTGCTGTTCACCGTCAGCTGGCGGGCCGTACCGGTCTACGACACCCCCGACCTGATCTTCCTGGCGGCCTGGAGCCCGCTGCTGATCGCCGGAGCGCCGTTCGCCTCCCTGGACGGGCGGCTCAACCTGGAGGCCTGGCGGCGCTACGGCGCCGACGCGCCCGCCGCGCTGCGCCGCCGGGTGCTGCGCCGCGGCACGGTGGTCACCACGGTCGTGGTCGGGGCGACCCTGCTGCTCGGCTCGATGCTCGGCGCGGCGGTGCGCACCGGGGCCCGGACGCACCAGGCGCCGGCCCGTCCGGCCACCGACTACGGCACGCCGGTCTGGCCCAGCGGCGCCCCGACCGGCACCCCGGGCGGCCAGGGCTCGTCCACCTCGCCCTCGCCCTCGCCCGCCCCGCGCCCGGCCGCCCCCACACCGGGCCCGACCACCCCGCCCTCCTCCGCCCCGGCCACCCGCCCGGGCAGCCCGACGCCGAGCGGCAAGGGGCACTCCGCCAAGGCGGAGACCGGGGCCGGCACGACCCCGTCCGCCGCCGCGCCGTCCGCCGTCGCGTCGTCGGCCGGTTCCTCGCCCGCCCAGCGCAGCACCCCGCCCCCCGCCGGAACGGGGGCGGCGTCCAAGCCCAGCCCGAGCTCCGGGGCGAGCCCCGGGCTGCTCGGCGGGGTGCTGGGCAGCGGCCCGCTCGCCGACCTGTCCGGCGGCGCCCGCTCCTCCCGTCCGGGGGCGCCCACGTCCACCTGACGGCCCGCGGACGCGGCTGGGGGGGGCTGGGGGGCGCGGTGGCGGGGGCGCG
>NZ_JBHWIO010000049.1:4253-29618 GCF_042732075.1 Kitasatospora sp. NPDC059812 | reverse complement strand
GTCCCCCCCCCCCCCCGCCCCGGGGGCCCCCCCCCCCCCCCGCGCGCCCCCCCCCCGCGGCGGGGGGGGGGCCGGGGGCCGCCCCCCCCCGCCCCCTCGTCGTGCGCCGGGGGAGGCGGGGGCGCCGGGGCGCCGGGGGTGCGGCGGTTACCGCGGTGAGCGGCCGGCCCCGGAGGCGAGCTCCTTGGCCGCCTCGGTGAGGTCCTTCGCGGTGTCGATGGCACGCCAGTACACGCCCTGCGGCAGCTGGTAGCCCGCCAGTCGCTTGCTGCGCGCCAGCTGCGGGAACGTGGTGCGCTCGTGGTCGCCCACGTCCGGCAGCAGCTCGGCGAACTCCGGGCTGAACACGTACAGCCCGGCGTTGATCAGGAACGGCGAGGGCGGCGCCTCGATGAAGTCCAGCACGTTGCCGAACTGGTCGGTCTCCACCGCCCCCCACGGGATGCGCGGCCGGGCCAGCGCGAGCGTCGCGACGGCGTCCCGCTCGTGGTGGAAGGCGGCCATGTCACGCAGGCTGAACCGGGTCCAGATGTCGCCGTTGGTGGCGTACCAGGGCTCGTCCGGGCGGGGCAGCGCCTTGGCCGCGTACTTGAGGCCGCCGCCGCGCCCGAGCGGCTCCTCCTCGACCACCGTGCGCACGCGCAGCGGCAGGTCCGCCTTGTCGAGCCACTCCTCCAGCACGGCGGCCAGGTGCCCGCAGGAGACCACCGCGTCGGTGACGCCCTCGGAGGCCAGCCAGGCCAGCTGGTGGCCGAGGATCGGCGTGCCCGTCCCGGGGATCTCGACCAGCGGCTTCGGGCGGTCGTCCGTGTAGGGCCGCAGCCGCGAGCCCTGGCCGCCGGCCAGGATCACGGCCTGGGTGACGGGCGTCGTGGTCGGCCGGGACGGGTGGGTCGGCGGGGACGCGGGATCGGCGGTGGGGCCGGAGTCAGCGGTCATGCCTGAACAATAGGACGCCCACCGGGGCCGGGAGCCCGAGCCCGCAGGCGTCGTCGGCCCGCGGCCGTCGGGCCGGCCTGCGGGTCAGCTGCCGGGTCAGCCGGCGATGCCCGCCGCGAACGACCCGTCGCAGACCGGGCGGGCGAAGGACCGGGCCCGCTGGACGTCGCCCTGGTACTTGCGCACCGCCGCCTTGCCCAGCTCGCCGGCGAGCGAGGTGCAGTACGGCGTCAGCGACGGCTGCTCGCGCATCGAGCGCTCCAGCAGGTCCAGCGCGGCGGACGGGTTCTTCGCCCGCAGCTCGTCCAGCAGCGCCACCCGCAGCGACTCCTGCGGGGCGAGCCCGTCCGGGGACGTGCCCGCGGTGGCGGAACGCCCGATCCCGGCGCCGTCACCACTGGACGCCGCCACGACCTGCTGGTCGAGGTTGGTCGGCGGGGCCCATGGCACCCGGGTCACGGCGAGGGTGCCGGTGGTCACCAGGAGGACCGGCAGGGTCAGGGCGACGGTCTGGCCGATACGGCGTACAAGCTGCTTCACCCTCAGGAGAGTAGCGGTGGGTACGGGTCGGATCGCCCTCCGTGACACCATCGAGTGACACCGTGTCCGAGTTCGTCCCCACACCGTGTTGACGTGGGGGTGTACGGACGGAGCCCGTCGGACCGGGAATGGTCCGACGGGCTCCGTCGTGCCGGCTTTCCCCGCCGGTCGACCGACCGGCAGGGCGCGCCGTGCTCAGCTGCTCAGGCGGGCACCCGAGCTGGTCGAGAACACGTGGGTCTCGTTGGCGATCGGCACGACGTGGATCGTCTCGCCGCGGGCCGGGATCTGCCGGCCGTGCACGCGGACGACCAGCTCCTTGTCCTCGCCGCCGATCTTGGTGGTGCCGTACACGAAGCCGTCGGAGCCGAGCTCCTCGACGACGTTCACCGTCACCGCGACACCCTCGATGCCGCCCGCCGGGACGATCTCGAAGTGCTCCGGGCGGATGCCGACCGTCACCGACTTGTCGGTGCCGGCGCCGGCCAGGTCGTCGCGCGAGACGTTGACCACCGAGCCGCCGAACTTCACGCCGCCGTCCACCAGCGGCACCTCGACCAGGTTCATCGCGGGCGAGCCGATGAAGCCGGCCACGAACAGGTTAGAGGGCCGGTCGTACATGTTGCGCGGGGTGTCGACCTGCTGGAGCACGCCGCCCTTGAGCACCGCGACCCGGTCGCCCATGGTGAGCGCCTCGGTCTGGTCGTGGGTGACGTACACCGTCGTGATGCCCAGGCGGCGCTGGAGGCCGGCGATCTGGGTACGGGTCGAGACACGCAGCTTCGCGTCCAGGTTCGACAGCGGCTCGTCCATCAGGAAGACCTGCGGCTGGCGCACGATCGCGCGGCCCATCGCGACACGCTGCCGCTGACCACCCGACAGCGCCTTCGGCTTGCGGTCCAGGTACTCCGTCAGGTCGAGGATCTTCGCGGCCTCCTCGACCTTGGTGCGGATCTCCGTCTTGTTCACGCCGGCGATCTTGAGCGCGAAGCCCATGTTCTCGGCGACGGTCATGTGCGGGTACAGCGCGTAGTTCTGGAACACCATGGCGATGTCCCGGTCCTTCGGCGGCAGGTGCGTGACGTCCCGGTCACCGATCCGGATGGAGCCGCTGTTGACGTCCTCCAGACCGGCCAGCATGCGCAGGCTGGTCGACTTGCCGCAGCCCGAGGGGCCGACCAGCACGAGGAACTCGCCATCCGCGATCTCCAGGTCCAGCGCGTCCACCGAGGGCTTGTCCGCCCCGGGGTAGACGCGGGTCGCCTGCTCGTACGTGACAGAAGCCATGATTGTTCTCTCCTTCACCGGCAGGAACGTGCCGGACGATCCGAGTAAAGGGGCGTTCGTTCGTCTCCGTCAGCCCGCCCAGTGGTCTGAACCACCTCACGAACCGACTCCGGGCGACGCTACCTGCGCCTCCGCCGCTTGTCAGCCCCCAGCCCGCCCGATTTCGGCATCGGTTCCATCACGCCCACCCCACCCCGCCAACCCCCGGATATCCCCCCACCCCACCTGCCGGGCCCGGTAGACTGCCCCCGGTGCCGCCGTGATCCCTCGCGGACGGTCACCGTGCCTCCTTAGCTCAGCTGGCCAGAGCACCGCTCTTGTAAAGCGGGGGTCGTCGGTTCGAACCCGACAGGGGGCTCGCGTAGGAAGCGATGCGACCGGCGCCCGAAGGGCCAGCTCACCGGGGTGATCCGGCAGAGCTGGCCCTTCGTCGTTGCTGCGGCGCTACTCGGGCTGTGCCACGGGCGTGCCAGAACAGTCCGGCGGGTCGTCGTCGTCCCCGAGGGCCTTCCGGGCGGCGTCGCCCATCTTGTCGGCGATGGCACGGTCCCGGTCGCTGGTCATGTGCTGGTAGATCAGCGCGGCCCGGGTGGTGCTGTGACC
This sequence comes from Kitasatospora sp. NPDC059812, assembly GCF_042732075.1. Classification (NCBI taxonomy): domain Bacteria; kingdom Bacillati; phylum Actinomycetota; class Actinomycetes; order Kitasatosporales; family Streptomycetaceae; genus Kitasatospora; species Kitasatospora sp. NPDC059812. The sequence continues at coordinate 26,249 of NZ_JBHWIO010000049.1, read as the reverse complement.
CATCCTGGTCATGAGCTCCCGGGTGCTGGCCCCGTTCTGCGCGGCGATGTTGTTACCGGTGTGCCGGACGTCGTGGAAGTGGACGTCCGGGGAGACGCCGGCCTTGGCCTTGGCGGCCGTCCAGTCGTCCCGGAAGTTGCTCCGGCGGAGCCTGCCACCCCGGGGGCCGACGAAGAACAGGCCGTCCTGCCCCTTGGCCGCGTGACGCTCCAGGTGGCGTTCGAGGTCGGGGACGATCAGGTCCGGGAACGAAACCGGGCGGAAGCCGGCGCGGCTCTTGGGCGCCTTGGTGATCAGCTTGCCGCTGCTCAGTTCGGCCTGATTCCGGCGGACCCAGAGGATGCGGGCGTCCAGGTCGATGGCCCGGCGGCGGAGTGCAGCCAGCTCGCCGAGGCGGAGCGTGGTGAACGCGGTCAGCAGCACGAGCGCCCGCCACTGCGGCTGGATGGCCGCCGCCACGGCGTACACCTCGGGGACGGTCAGGACGGGCCGTTCCGGGACGTCGTAGACGTCGGCGCCTTTGATCCGGCACGGGTTGCGCTTGATCAGCTCATCGTCCACGGCGGTGGTCATGATGCTGCGGAGGAGTTGGTACGCCTTGACCACGGTCGGCTCGCCAACTCCCTTTTCTAGGAGCCGAGTTCGCCACGTGCGGACGCGGGCCGCCGTGATCTCGGAGACGAACTTCCCGCCGAGCATGGGCTTGATGTGCAGCCGAAGGACGCCCTCGTATCGCTCCCTGGTGGTCTCCTCCAGCTTGCGTTCCTTGAGCCACTCGTCGGCGAAGTCGCCGAACTTGACCTTCCCGGCGTCCGGGTCCGTCCACTGGTCGCGCTTGATGTCGGCCTCGATGAGTGTGAGCGCGACTTCGGCATCGGTCTTGGTGGGGTAGGTCTCCTCGCCGGGACGCATCAGGCCGGTGACCGGGTCGGGGTAGCGGATCTGGAAGCGGCCGGAAGGGAGCTTGCGGACAGAGCCGAAGCGGCGGCGGTTGCCCCTGGAGTTGGCCATCACGCCACCGTCCGCAGTCGACGGGACCGGGTGGCCGGCTGGACAGTGTTCGCGGACACGTAGTTCGCGAGGGCGGTTTCCGGGATGCGGACGTGGTGGCCGACTTTGACGAAGGCGATCCGGCGTTCGGCGACCAGGCGGCGGGGGAAGCGCTCCCCGCTGGTCTCCCAGGTGCCGAGGCGTTCGGCGACTTCCTTGACGGTCAGCAGGCGGTCCATGCTGCGTCCCCCTCTTCTCGCGCGAGTTGTGCGCGCATCTCCTGCCGGTCGCTGGTGTGGCGTTCGTGCAGGTCCCGGGCGATGGTGGCGGCGAGCATCGACTCACCCGGGGAGTTTCCGGCGCCGGCGAAGGTCCAGTGGGCGAGGACCAGCGTTTCGGCGTCGGGAAGGTCGTCCAGGTCCGGGAGTCCGGCGGCGAGGAGGCGTTCCCGGAGTTCGGTGCGGGCTTGGTCGGCGCGGTAGTCGGCGCGGACCTGGCGGAGGGCGCCGAGGGTGGTCGAGTAGGTGGGGGACTTGCTGGAGAAGTGGCCGCGGAAGCCGAGCATGTGGGACCAGTGCGCCAGCAGGCGGCCCGGATAGTCCTTGTCGAGGTCCCAGCAGGTTTCGATCAGGCGGCGGGTGTGGGCGGGCAGGTCGTGGCGGTCGAGTTCGTGGCGCTCCAGGATGCGCCGGTCCACGGTTTCGGTCGTCTCGGCGGACTTGGTGGCGTACTTGGCGACGTAGGAGGCGACGGCCCGTTCCGTGATCTCCCCGCCGGCGAAGGCCCCGATCGGGCGGACATCGACCTGTGTGCCCCACTGAAGGACCCGGGCGGGCTGGTCACCCCCGGCAGCGACAGGGACACCGGCTCGGCGGGCGGCGGCCCGGATCGCGGCGTCCAGCAGGGCGACGGTGGCCCATGCGGGCGGGGGCGTGTCGGGGCCGTCGGGGCCGTCGATGCGGATGACGGCGTGGAAGTGGACGGCGCCGCGGCGCTGGTACTCGGCGACCTTGCCGAACGAGATCTTCGCCTGCTCCTTGAAGTCCCGCTGGTAGAGCCCGGTCATCTTCGCCATGACCCGGAACAGGTAGATCGTGAAGCGACGCCACAGGTCCGGGGCGTGGTTGTTCCACAGCACCGCGTGCCCGTACTCGTAGCGCTCCGGGGCCAGTGGCGTGCCAAGCAGAGGCGAACCGGCGGGGTGGGCGTGGCCGCAGCGGCAGGTGCCCTTGTCGGGCCGGTTGTGGACCGGGCCGAACGAGGGGGCGGTGAGGGTGGCGAAGACCCGGGGGTGGGAGCGGACGGTGGTCGGGACGTTCTTGGTGGTGTCTCCGGCGAGCCCGGCACGGATCAGGTGGAAGGTGTCCGCCGAGTACGTGCGGGCGCAGGACGGGCAGCGGGAGGAGCGGCGGTTGCCGCAGGCGACCTTGAGACGCTGGCCGGGCTCGTGCTCCGTCGAGTACCGGTGCCAGACGGCGCCGGTGGGGGCGTGGGTGAGGGTGCGGAAGCCCTTGAGGTGGATCGGGTTGGAGCAGCCGCCGGTACGGCGGATCTGGTCGTGGAGACGGGGGAGGTCGCCCCGCATGGCGAGCCGGGCGAGGTCGGCGAGTGCCAGGTGTTCGCGCTCGGGGTGGAGGGACGGCATCATGCGGCCACCGCCAAGGAACGCGAGGCGGGTTCGAGAACCGAGAGGAGGACTTCGACCGCGAGGCCCGGCGGGACGGCGTTGCCGATCTGCTCGAACTGCTTGGTCCGTGAGCCGGTCCACGGGTGGCTGGCGGGGAAGTCCTGGAGAAGCCCCGCTTCGGCGGTGGTCAGTTCGCGCTGGGGGCTGGAATCGGTGGCAGAGAGCTTCCACGATCGGGCTCGACCCGTCAGGGTCCAGGCGGGCCCGGCGGTGGTGAAGCGGTTGCCGCCGCCGGTGTGTTCACCGCGGGTGACGACATCGCCAGTGGCCAGGTTGAGGACGTCGGCCATGGTGTTCCAGGCGGCGCGGCCGGGGCCGAAGAGGCTTTCGGGCTCGGGCACCTTGGCGTGGGTGGCTTCGGGTGGGGCGACTTGGTGCGTCGTGGAGGCCAGGAGGAAGGCCCGGCGGCGGGTCTGGGGGATGCCGTAGTCGGCGGCGTTGAGGACTCCGACCCACGTCGAGTAGCCGATGCCGCGCAGGACGCGGGCGATGTGGGCGAAGAGGGGTTCCACCGAGGGGACCTCTTCCAGGGCGATCCAGTCGGGGCGGAGGTCGAGGGCGTACCGCAGGGGTTCGACGGCCAGGAGCGAGCGTGCGTCGGTGGCGGTCCGAAGGGCGGAGCGGGTGTCGCGGCCGGCGGCGAGGTCGTCGAGGCCCTGGTGGCAGAGCTCGATGTCGTCGGCTCCGGCGCCGAGTCCGGCCGTACTGAAGGTCTGGCAGGGCGAGGAGCCGATCAGGCCGGAGACCCTTCCGACGAGCGGCGCGGTCGGGTAGGCGGCGACATCGGTGCGGATGGTGCGGTGACCGGCGGCGGCGCGGGTGGCGCAGGCGGCGGCGTCGATCTCCAGGCCGGTGTCGGTGTGGCCGAGGCGGCGCAGGCCCTCGGACCAGCCGCCGGGGCCGGCGAACAGGTCGATGATGTGGCGCTTCAAGGTGATGCCTCCCTTCGTGGGGAGGCCCCGGGACGGACCAGTGGCACCAAGTCCCGGGGCCGGGCTGGTCAGGACTGGTCGGCGGGCTTCTGGTGGCGGTCGGTCCACTCTTCGGCGCAGACCTTGTGGACGGGCTTGCCTCGGTCGGAGCGCAGGTTGGTGGGCTTGTCGCAGACGCCGCAGGGGGCGGGCTGCGGGGCCCAGTGGCGGGAGTCGCGCCAGTCGAGGAGGGCCATCGGTCAGGCCGCTTTGGCGGCGGTGGTGGCCATCGGGCGGGCGACGGTGCCAGCACCGTTGCAGGCCGGGCAGGTGACGGGGATGGTGGCGCGGGAGCCGTCGCGGAGGCGGATGCCGGTGGCGATGACGACGGAGGCGAAGCCGGAGCAGTTCGGGCAAATCCGGCTCGGGGCGTGGCTGTGCTGCGGCATGATGGTGGTCTCCTTCGTGGGCTTCGGTTCGGGAAGGGGTTGCGGCCTCGGGGCGGCGGGATGCTTGGCGGCGTGTTGCCGCCCCGGGGCCGGTCTTCGAATCAGCGGCGGCGGGAGGTGCGACCGTCGCGCTTGTGCGCGTACATGTCCCGGTCGGCGCAGGCGAGTGCGTCCGTGAGCGAGACGATCGGCAGCTCGGCGACGGGGCAGATGCCGACCGAGGCGGAGGCCGGGAGCGTGAGGCCGGAGTGCGGGACCGGCTGGTTGAGGGCTGCGCGCAGGTCGGGCAGGCGCTCGGGGGCGTCCAGGACGACGGCGGCGAACTCATCCCCGCCGAGGCGGGCTGCGATGCCGGGACGGCCGCACCAGGCGGACAGGCGAGCGGCGGTTGCGGTGAGCACGACGTCGCCGGCGACGTGGCCGTAGGTGTCGTTCGTGGCCTTGAAGTCGTCCAGGTCGATCAGCAGCACCGAGGCCCGGTCCGGGTGGCGCTGGGTCAGCCGGTGGGCGCGGGTCATGAAGCCGTCCCGGGTGTGGAGCCCGGTGAGCGGGTCGCGGCGGGCGGTCGCGAGGCGGCGGTTCAGCCAGGCGCCGTGGGTGGTCCATCCGATCAGCGGTGCACCGGCGGCAAAGATCGTGGGCAGATCCATGTGCGGTCCTTCGTGATGGGTGTGGTTGGGGTTGCGATCTCCGGGCCGGCGGGATGCTGGCGGCGTGTTGGCCGTCCCGGGGAGGTCAGAGGCCGAGGCGCTGGGCGCGGCTGGCGGCCTGGGCGAGCAGGTGGTGGATGTCGGCCTGCCGGGTGGCGGGGCGGTCGTTGTACTCATCCGGGGAGCTGGCGGGACGCCCGGTGGCGTGCAGAATCTCCATGAGCTGGACGCGGGCGGTGGTGACGGTGGCCGGGGTGCCGTAGCCGTGGGCGAGGACGGCGGCCTGGGCGCCGAGGAGGCAGACGCGGCCGGCGGAGTCCCACATGGCGCCCTGGAGCCATCCGAAGGCGCCGATGTAGCGGGAGGTGAGCCGGAGGTGGCTGGCGGCGCTCACCGGGACGGGACGGGCCGGGCGGTGGGTGATCCGGTCGAGGAGCGTGAGCCGCGGGACCGGGTAGCCGGCGGTCCAGGGCTGGATGGTGGAGCCGAGTGGCGAGATGTACGGGACCGTGATGCGGGCCGGGGCGGGAAGCGAGGCCAGGTACGCCTCGATTTCGGCGACGAGGCCGGAGCCGTCCACGGTGACCAGGGGCGGCAGACGGACAGTGATCGCCATAGCCAACTCTACTTTCTAGCTTGCTACTTGTTGGAGGTCTTGTTGATGACGTTCACGCCGTCGCGGGTCGTGTTGTCGATCAGCGGGGCGGCGGAGGTGCCGGCGAGGTAGAAGCCGAGGAGAACGAGTGCGGCGACGGCCCACCAGCGCAGTCGGAGGTGCCGGACGATGAACCAGGCGACGATCGCGAGAATGACGATGAACGGAAGCTGGATGTTCACCAGGTGAGCCCTTCAGGCGAGTTCGGCGACGAGCGCCGAGGCGAGCGGGTCCTGAACCCCGAGGCGGGCACGAAGCGTGGCGGCGTCGATCGGGGTTCCCGTGCGGGTGTGGTGGTCGTCGGCGACCTTGCGGGCGTGGTCGAGGAGGAAGGCCGGGACCGTGGGCGCGGGGGCCGGCGCGGGAACCGGGGTCGGCACCGGTACGGGAGGCTGGGGCGGCGCCGGAATGGGAGCCGGTTCGATCGCCGGGACAACCGCAGGAGGCGGGACGGGCGTCGGCTCGACGTCCGGTTCGGTGATCGGTTCTGCGGCGGTGACGTAGAGCGGCGGGACGTCGTTGGGCTCGCGGTCGTCCGGCTCCGGCTCGGCTGTCGGGGATTCCGCGGTGGGCGCGGTGGTCGAGTGGGCGAGCAGGGTGCCGCCGAGGAACGCGGCGGCGGGCCAGCCGGCGACGAGAACGCGGAGCCAGGCGGGGGCGTTGCCGAGGTCGAGCAGCCCGGCGGTGCCGACATTGGCGCCGAGCGAGGCGGCCAGCGCGATGACGAACCAGCACCAGGCGAGCCGGCGGGCGGTCCCGGAACGCATCCGGCGCCAGGCGGCGACCAGCAACAGGTCGACGGACACCGGGTAGGCCCAGGACTTCCAACCGGCCTGGCCGGCGGCTGCGGCGAGGTCGTGGAGGTGGGCGAAGGAGAGAGCGGCGGCGATCACCGCTTGCGCCAGTACGGCGTCCAGCTTCGGGAGTCGACGCATGACGTACTCCGTCAGACCTGGTTCTTGCCGAGGGAGAAGAAGAGGACCGCGCCGCCGATGAGCTCCGGCTGGTGTCGGGTCAGCGTGGCGATCGCCTTCTCGAAGATGTCGGCGCGGGTCATCCCGGGCGAGGGCGTGATGATGTTCGCGAAGGTGCCGATGGCGGTCGCGCCGGGCACGGTCTGCTGCAGCGTGAGGACGCAGTGGTAGGTGTCCTGCTTCATGGCTTGTCTCCCATGTGGAGTGCGGACCGGGCGGCGATCTGGTGGTCGACCGCCCGTCCCGTCGCGGCTGGGTTATGCGGGGGCGGTGCCAGCGCCGAGGCAGTCGAGGCAGGTCGCCTCCTGCTGAGCGACCGGGCGGCGGCGCGAACCCCGGCCGGCGTAGACGGTCTCGGTGGTCTGGCCGGTGCCCTTGCAGGGCTCACAGGGCGAGGGCTTCGGCGGCGCGGTGCGCTTGCGGGCGGCCACCGGGGTCACCGGCTGTTGCGCTGGGCGCGGTCGGCGGCGGCGCGGGCCTCGCGGGCGAGCTGGGCGGCGTCGCGGTCGTGCGGGTTGGCCCTGGCGATGCGCTCCAGGAGGTCGGCCTTCTCGGCGAGCAGCGGGCCGGCGTCGTCGTTGTTGTCGCGGGTGGCCTTGAGGTGGCCGAGGAAGGCGCCGATCTCGGCGATGGACGGCTTGCGGGACATTGGTGATCTCCTCGCGTCAGGCATGGCGGGGTAGGGACTTGGCGCGATACGGCCACGCCGGCCGATGGGGGGAGGTGTCGCTACTTGCCGAGCGAGACCGGAACCAGGTCCGACGGCGTCGAGGGAATCGACGGAATGCTCGCCGGGCTGGCGACCTGCGGGCGGAAGGCCGCCAGACGGTCCAGGTCGGGCGTCAGGTGTGCGAACTCGCCGCAGCGATCGGCGACTTCGGTGAGCGAGCGATACGGCGTGCGGATCTCGGACCACTGGCCGGAGGTGTCGCCGGCGACCGCCATCCCGGGCATGTCCGGGCTGATCCTGGTGGAGGCCGTGACTGCGTCGTCGGAGATGTCGCCAAGACCCATCTTCGCCGTCTCCAGGTCGTTGACCCGGTGGACGGTGCGGCCGGTGAGCTGGGAGCGGAGCAGGGTCGCGCCCTTGCCCAGTTCCGAGCCGAAGCGCTGACCGGCGATCTCCAGGTAGATGCCGGCGGCGCGGGCGAGTTGGGCCAGCCGGATGAGCGCCGTGACGATCTGGTTCCGCCGTTCCTCATCGGCCCTGCTGGCCGCCAGGAAGAGTTCGGCGATCTCGTCGACCAGGACGACGATCGGGACCGGTCGGACATCCTCGGGCAGGCCCCAGATGTCGGCGGTCAGCTCCTCGGCGACGACGGATCCAGGGACGCCCTGGTGGTCCCGGATGAGGTCGTACCGGTCGTCCATCTCGACCAGCACCGCGAGCAGCAGCCCGAGCGCTTCGCCCTGGTTGGTGGCCAGAGCGGACAGCCGCGGGGCGAAGGGGCGCTGTTCAACGCCGCGCTTGCAGTCGATCCCGACCAGGGCGACCGGCTGAGGGGCGAGGCCGTGGACCAGGTTGCGGGTGAACATCGACTTCCCGGACTGGTTGGCACCGAGGTTGAGCCCGTTCGGAGCCTGCCGGTAGTCCCGGTAGTGAACGGTGCCGTCGGCCCGAAGCGCGACCGGAACCCGAAGCAGCTCAGGGGACTTGGCGATGGCCCGGCGAGGCATGCGTACGTTCCGCAGCACGTCGAAGCCGACGATCCGCAGGTCGACTACCCCGGGCTTGACCTCCGAGACGTGAACCGCGTGGACCTCCCAGGCGTGCCGCAGCCGCTCGGCCGCATCGACCATGTCCGACGTCTGCTGACCCGGGGCGAGACGGAGTCGAATCCGCAGGCCAGTCGAACTCGGCTGCACGCCACGGATCACCGGCATCGCGGGCTTGGCCGGCCGGTCGGTGCCGGATGAGGACATGGCGCGCCAGAACGTGGGCTCCACGGTCAGCCCACAGGCCTCCATGACGTTCTCGAAGTCGTGCCGGATGCGGTGGACGGCCAGCGGCAGGCCGATGGTCGCCCAGTAGGTCCGGGGCATCTTTGCCTTGGCGTAGAACGCGCCGACGCCGACCGTGGCCGCTGGGACGCTCAGCTCCAGGAGCGTCGTGGTCAGGGTGTCCACGGCGATCAGGCGTTCGCGCCGGCGAGGACCGGGGAGGCAATCGTCACGGCGTCGGCTCGGAAGGCGATGCCGGAGCGCTTCTGACCGTTGAACTCGTTCTCCCACGGCCGGGCGATCAGCCGGGTGAGGGTGACCAGCACGCCGGGAGCCAGCCCGTCCGGGATGCCCGGCTGCGGCACGGTGAGGGACAGGATGTCCGCCTCGCCGTTGGCCACGAACGTGACATCCAGGGTGACCAGCGGCGCGCCGGTCTCGGCGTCCATGGCCATCTCGCCGGTCCGGCGGTCCTTGAGCTTCGGGCGGGGTGCCTGGGCGACCATCACCAGTGCGGCGGTCGTGTCGACAGGGATGAAGCGCATGAGCTGGGCTCCTTCATCTTCAGCGGCCCGTAGGGGCGGCTGGGAAAGGTGGCGGCGTGTTCGGCAGCATCCCGCTAAGGGGGGGTTACCACCGGGGATCGCGCCTCCCCAGGTGCTAAGGGGGGCTTATCACTAGATTGGACCCGCCTAGCCGCAGTGTCAAGCCCCCCTTACCATTGGTGTCATGAGACTTGCTCCGCACGTCGGTTGGGAGGTGCCGCGCCATGATCGATGAGGTTCGGCGCGTAGCGGCCATCAAGGACCATCGCGTCCGGGTCAAGGCTTCCGTGGAGCTGATGGAAGAGCTGCAAGCCGCCGTGATCGAGACCTCTCGGATGCGGAAGGAGAGCATCGCCTGGCTCCGGCAGAGCGGCCTGTCCATGGCCGAGGTCGCGAAGCTCATGGGAGTCAGCCGCGCGCGCGTGGCCCAACTGAAGGATGCAGGTCCGCCGGCCGAACGCGCGTTCCTCGGCGTGGACCGGGTGAGCGTTGCGGTACCGCAGCGGCCGGGAGAGCGCGAGTACGTAGCAGTTGAAGACAGCGCCACCGGACAGCAGTTGATCAATCTTGCACACCGACTCCAACTCGAAGGCGAGCTTGAGTACATCCCCACCACGGGAGCCATCGAGCTGAACCGAGACGGCTTGGTCGTTGTGTGCGGACCGAAGACGTCGCCCGTCACCGCAGCCGCTCTGGCCGCCGACCCCCGGCTGTCGTTCGAGACACTGGAAGATGGCAGGTGGGCACTGATCGACCGGGAGAGTGGACAGGTCATCACTTCGCCAACCGATGACCCGGAGGGCCCCCAGCTTTCAGATGTGGCCTACTTCGGGCGGTTGCCGCGGCCGGACCGCGTTGGATCCTTCCTACTGGTCGCGGGTGTGCACGCGGTGGGATCGCTCGGGGTCGCGCACTACCTGTCGACCCATATTGCCGGGCTGTACGGCGAGATCGGCGACCAGTCGTTCTCCATGGTCATCGGCTGCGACTACGAGGCCGGCACCAAACGCGTGCTCGCCAGCCGGGCCCTGACCGGCGTACTCCGCCACGAGGAAGCCTGACGTGCTGGTCTCGGTCGCGACGGCCCCGAACCCGGGCCGGATCAATGAGGACTTCGCGGTCGCCAGCCCCGAGACCGTTGTTCTCCTCGACGGAGCTGGGCTGCCCAGCAGCATGAACACCGGCTGTACTCACGGTGTGCCGTGGTTTGTACGAACCCTCGGCGCGAGCATCTTCAAGCACGCGACCGAACGGCCGGCGGCACTGACCGAGTGTCTTGCGGACGCGATCGACTCCACGGCTCGACTGCACGCGGGGACCTGTGACCTGGGCAACCCGATGACGCCGACGTCCACGGTGGCAATCACGAGAGCCCGCGGTGATGCCTTTGAGTGGTTGGTGCTCGCAGACTCGACCGCTGTGCTCAGCCTGCCCGACGGAATTGACGTGATCTCAGATCACCGGGTGTCGGCGGTCACTGACCAGCAACGAGCCGACATGGCAAAAGAGTTGGAGCATCTTCCCGAAACCGAGAGGCGGACGGCTCTGGCCTACGCCCAGAGGCAGCTCATGAACAGCGCGGCTGGCTACTGGGTCGCTGCCACCGAAGCTGGTGCTGCCGAACAGAGCCTGACCGGGGAGGTGTCATTGTCAAGCGTCCGAGCCGCGGCAGTTCTGACAGATGGTGCAGCCCGGGCCGTTGACGACTTTGGGGTCATGGGCTGGCCCGACCTCATGAGCCGGCTGGAGACGAGTGGCCCACGCGGGGTCATCAACCACACGCGGGAGCTCGAACGCTCAGATCCACAAAGGCGACGCTGGCCCCGCTCGAAGTGCCACGACGATGCCACGGTGGTACTCATGCAGCGCGAGCCGGAAGGCTTGCTGGGCAAGCAGTAAGTGATTCTCAGGGCGTGAGCGCCGGTTCTGTGCAAGCCCATGCGGGCGGCGTGTGGGGTGGGGGTAGGTAGCTGGAGGGAGGGTGTGAGGGGGTGGGGTCAGAAGATGACTGTTACGAGTTTCGCTACTGGTTCAAGGGCGCGCACAGCGCGCCAGCGCGCGGCCTTGCCGCACGCCGCCGCTCCTGTCTGCGCCCCACGCCGGCGGCGGCCGACCGCGCACGCTAGCGTGCGGCCGGGGATGCCGAGATGAGAGAGCCCGCCGGACGGACGGTGCGGGTCAAAGCATGAGGCTCCGCCGGGCCCTCCTCGGAGGGGCCAGGGGTATGCGCATGGGTGCGGCTTCGACGTGGTGATCGTGGGCGGGTCGCGGGAGGCCCCCACCTCGACCGGTCACCCAAGGGCGTACCCGGAACCTCCAGGGGCCGCCAAGGCCAAGCGCACGCGTCACGGAGTGAGCCTTGGCGGCCCCTGGAGAACCCGGGTGCGGCGAAGCTGCCCGATCGAGGAGGGGACCAGCCGCTCAGGCCGCAAGCTGCTGGCGGCGCAAAATCGGCAGAGTGGCCGCCAGCCGCAGCGTGCCTCCGACATCATGTGTGGGTGGAAATAGCCAAGCTCGTCCTTGAGTTCGTCAAGGCACTCATCTGGCCCCTGATCGTGCTCTTCATTGCCCTCGCCTTCAGGGAGCAGTTCCGCAAGCTGCTTGACCGTTTGAAGGAAGTGAATGGTGGCGGCATCACAGCCGCCTTCGGCGAGGACGTCGAAAGGGCTCAGGCAGCGGCTGAGGCGGCGGCGGACCAACAGCCAGCTTCCCACTCAGAGGAGACACCGGAGGAGAACGTCTTTGAGGTGTTCCGTGGGGTCGCCGACGCGACACCAGAGGGAGCCGTCCTAGCAGCCTTCAGGGTCGTTGAACAGAAGCTCAATGAAGCAGTTGATGTTCTGCCAGGTCCACGCCGTAGCCAACGTCCGGCAGACCGCTTGCCTAGTCGACTTATCGAAATCCTCTCCGAGGCTGGCCTCAATCAGATGGCCGTGGTCGCCCTGAGAGGTCTAAGGGTCTTGCGAAATCGTGCGGCGCACGCAGGTGACGCGATCGATGCTGAGGAGGCGCGGTCTTACGTAGATACGGCAGAGCTCGGGGTCCGCCTACTCAACTCCTTCATTGCAACAGCCCAGGAGCATCTCAACGAACCATGACAGCGTCCACCCGGATGAGAGTAGTCGCGGCATGTGCGCGGCAGGGCCTTAACATGCGTGATGATCAATCAGTCATCCGCTAAAAGTGCTCAACCGACGCCCGAGGAGATACCTACCTATCCGATGAGGTTGCTGCGAAGTCGAGTGTCTAACTACACCACAACGGGTGCGGACTTAGGCGGGCGGTCACGGACGCTTGAGGACCGTTCGGGCAGGTCAGCCGCGCCGCGCGTTCAGGCCGGTTAGGTGCCCGGGTTGCCTGGGTACATCGCGGCCGCGAGCTAGCGGCTCCCCTAACAGGCCCCATCGGAGATAGCCGGTGGGGCCTTCCGGCGTAGCGCCCGTCAAGCGGGACGGTAGTCCTATTGTCTTACCAGCATGCCAGGATTGCGGGCGGATCGGTCTGTTCGTTGAAGGGGGCGCTGTGGGGCATTCGTTGCGTGTGGGTGATGTGCTGCGGTACGCGGCTTCGAAGGACACGGCGCCAGCGACGGTCGATGGGTTCGACAACTTCTACTTCGTCACAGACAGTCCTGGCCAGAAGCGGGCCCTGCTCGAAGCTGGGATCAATGCGATGGCCAAGGTCAAAGCGAGCGACGGGATGCGGCGCCCGGCGGTGATGATCCGGTCGAGTCCCTGGAAGGCGGGATCGGAGCAGACGCCGTGGCACGACGTCTTCGACATCGACAACGGGCACGTCCGCTACTTCGGTGACCACAAGCCGGAGATGACGAAGCCGGTCGGTACCACCACAGGCAACGCGGCGTTGCTGGAGGCGTTCGGTAGCCACCAGGCGCCCACAGCCGAGGGGCGGGCTGCTGCGGCGCCGCTGCTGCTGTTCCGGTCGGTGTCGAAGAACGGCAAGGTCAAGGGACATGTCCAGTTCTGTGGCGTCGCGCTGATCGAGCGGGCAGAGCGCGTGGTGCAGTGGGGTGGGCCGGCGCGGTTGACGTTCACCAACTACGTCTTCGATCTCGTGGTGATCGACCTCACCGCGGAGGACGACAAACTGGACTGGGACTGGATCACCGCACGGCGTGACCCCGATCGGACCGATGCCGAAGTTCTGAAACTGGCGCCCGCAGCATGGCGGGAGTGGGTGAAGCACGGTCATTCGATGCTGCCGAAGGTGCGTCGGCGGGTGGCACGTTCGCAGGTCGTCAAGGTTCGCGACCAGAAGCCGACTCCGGGCAGCTTTCTCGAAGCGGACCTCCAAGCGGTTTACAAGCGGTTCGACAACAACAAGCACGCGTTCGAGGTGTTGGCCGCGGTCGTCGCTGCGAAGGTGATGCGGGCGTCCGGTCACAAGTACAACGAGGGCTGGCTGACCCGCCGGTCGGGGGACGGCGGGGCGGACTTCGTTGGTCGGTTGGATCTCGGCAGTGGTCTGGCCGGTACCAAGCTGGTCGTTCTGGGACAGGCGAAGTGCATCAAGCCGGACAGCCTGGTGTCAGCCGAGCAGATTGCCCGAGTTGTGGCCAGGCTCAGGCGCGGGTGGATCGGCGTGTACGTCACCACCGGTTCGTACTCGGAGCCGGCACAGTTGGAGATGGTCGAAGACCAGTACCCAGTGGTGCTGATCAACGGGCAGGATCTGATCAAGGAGCTGTACGAAATAGCGGGCCAGGATCACGGTGGCGACCTCATGGCATGCGTTGATGCTCTGTTGCGCAGCCGCTCGCTCGAAGTGTTCAACCGCAGGCCCGAGGAGATCCTTCTCGACTGAGCTGTCGCGTGCCACAGGCGTGCCAGAACGGGCGGTACGTGGCGGTCAGTTGCGGGTGTCGGCGGGGTAAGGACAGGGGAACCGGCAGGGTGGCCGAGCCGCAGGCCGGGCAGGGTGGCGGACGGCCGCTCTTGTAAAGCGGGGGTCGTCGGTTCGAACCCGACAGGGGGCTCGCGTAGGAAGCGATGCGACCGGCGCCCGAAGGGCCAGCTCACCGGAGTGATCCGGAGGAGCTGGCCCTTCGTCGTTGCCGGGGCGTGCCGCGGGCCGTCGGGTGGTGCGTGGCGGTTGGTCAGCCGCTTTCGGGTGCGGATTCGGCCGGTTCGCCGGATTCGTTCGAGTCGTCGGACTCCTCCGGTTCCTCCGATTCGTTCGGCGGGCCGGAAAGGGCGGTCTCGCCGTTTTTCCGCCAGGTCGCCGTCACCTTCAGGCTGGCCTTTCCGTCGACTCCCGTCACCGCGCTCACGAGGACTCCCGTCTTGACGGAGAGCTCGATTCCGAATTCGAGCGTGAACTCGTCGGGGGCGGCCGCCCGCAGGCCGGACCGCACGTTGCCGACCACGGTCTGGAGCGTGCCCGCCAGGTCGTCCAGCTGGTAGCTGGGGCGGCGCAGCGCGACGTCCCTGGGGCCGCGCTGCTCCTCGATGCGGGCCCAGAATGTCCCCTCGGGCGTCACTACTTGGACAAGCTCCGACATTTCTCCTCCAAGGGGTGCCGTTGCCGGGGTCGAATTGCCGGAAAGCCGGTGGCCGGCCCGGGCCGTGGGCCTATCCTTCTTCTTCGCGAGGGGAACTGTATCGGGCGCCGAAGGGTGGCAGGCCATGGATATGGGACAGCGGGCGGAGGGTACCGAACACATCTACCTCTCCGATGTGGAGCCGCACGCGGCGGCGCCGATCGACCGGGCCTCGGACCTGCGGTCACGGGTCCTGCTGCACGTCCTCTTCGCCGACACCCTGCTGATCGGCGACTCGCAGGGCCTCAACAACAGGTACTTCCGGGCGCTCGTCGACGCCGAGGAGGCGCGGAAGGTCCGCTGGTCCCCGGGGACGGCGGCGCTCTCGGACTTCGGCGCTCTCCTGGAGGCCGGCCGGCTGAGGGTCGCGCTGCGGGCGGGCGGGACCCTGCACCGGATCAGCGACGGCCACCGGGCCGAGGGCGTGGAGAACGCGCCCGACGTCCCCTACGTGGAGCGGCTGACCGAGGTGTCGTCCGCGCACACGGAGCCGTACGACGGGTCGGCCGTCGCCGCCGCGTTCAAGTCCGGTGTCCTGGCGCGGATCGAGGCCGCCGAGCGGGACTTCGCCGGGAGCGCACGGGAGGCCCTCGAAGCCGCGCGCGCCTGGGTCGCCGAGCAGGATCCGCTGCTCTACAAGCAACTCCGGGACTGGCTGGCCGCCTACCGGAGCGCGCGCCCCGGGGGCAGCGCCGAACTCGTCCTCGTGCTCCAGTCGGTGGACGACTGGGCCGGCGAGTCCTACCGGCGGGCGCTGCCGCAGGCCCTGGGCGTCGGCATGGCCGGCCCGCGCGACGGCGAGGGCACCATCCCGGTCTTCCGGAGCCGGCGACTCGTCGAGTACGCGGGGTTCCCGGCGGTGCTGCTCGACAACCTGCTGCTGTCCCAACTCCCGGTGGAGGTGGTGTTCGAGGCGATCGAGCAGCCCTCCCGGGTGGCCCTGGTGGCGGAGTTGGGGCGGCTGCGCCGGGGGATCCAGCCGGACACGGCGGTGCTGCGTTCCGCGGTCGACGAGTTCAGCTCGTGGACGCTGGAGGCGTTCGAGCGCACCTTCCGCCGCGTCGGGGGCCTGGCGTGGGAGCACTTGCGGGGCGAGGTCCGGCTGATGCGCTTCGGGCTGGACGAGGACCCGGTCGCCGGTCGGCTGGGGGCCGGCCTGGAGGTGGTCTCCCCGGCGGCCGACGGCGTTCGCGACCTGTCGCTCCACGTGGTGAACGGCCCGGGTGCGGCTGTCCCGGACCCGCAGCGCCGGGCACAGCCGCGGCCGTTGCGAGAGCTCGACCCCTTCGAGCGGGTGGTCACCCTCTGACGGCCGCCGTCTGCGGGTCGGGGTGGGCCTGGAGGAGGGCGAAGGCGGCCAGGGTGACGCCGCAGGTGATCCGGCCCTGCCGCAGCCAGCGCGCCATCAGGTCGGGGGAGACCCAGACCGGGTCGGTCACCGATTCCATGGCCTCCGGCCGGGCGGTGGCGGTGCCTCCGGGGAGCACGGTGGCGCGGCAGACGTGGATGCCGTTCTCGATCAGGCCGGTGTCCGCGTGGATCAGGCCGAGGCTCTCCACGGTGGAGGCGATGAGGCCGGTCTCCTCCCTGAGCTCGCGCGCGGCGGCCTCCTCCGGGGGTTCGCCGGGCTCGCAGCCGCCGCGCGGGAACTCCAGCGAGGCGGCGCCGACCGGGTAGCGGTAGGAGGGCACCAGCGCGATGCCGTCGGGGCCGGTCGCCACCACGACGACGCCGGTCTGCGACCACTGCCACCGGAGGTAGTTGCCGGCCGTGCCGCCCGGGGCGACGACCTCGTCGTTGTAGAGCCGGCCGAAGCGGTTCCCGAAGACCTCGACGGCCTGGCGGCGTCGGATCGGTGCGGGCGAGGCGAGGTCCTGAGAGTCCGTGGGCATCATGCTCCTACCTGCCGTCGTAGGGCCGCAGGTGGCGGCGGCCTCACCTGCCATGATTGCCCATGGTCGCCAGCTGCTCCACCCAGTGTGCGCGCTCGTCGGTGAACTCGGTTATCTCCGAGGAGAGTTGGACGAGCATCCGCAGCGAGGACCGTTGCGCGGCGAGCCGTTGCCGGTCGCCGGGCGGAAGGGCGGCCCGCAGCTGTGCGGCCTCCCGCAGCGCGCGGTACGCCTCGTCGTCCCGTCCGGCCCGGACGAGGCCGATCGCCTGCCGGTGCAACGCCTCCGGGAGCCTGGCCAGGTAGCGGCCGGGCTGCTGGTCGGCCAGCTCGCGCAGCAGCGCGAGCGCCCGGTAGCCGGCCGTCACCGCCTCGATGGGCCGGCCGGCCAGTTGCCCGCACCGGGCGAGGAGTTGGAGGCAGGTCAGCAGGGTGTCGTCCTGCCGGGACCCCGGTTCGGCCTCCTCGCACAGCTCGACGCCGTGCGCGGCTGCGTCGAGGGCCGCGCTCACCTGGCCGTCCTCCATCCGCACCAGGGCCAGGGTGCTCAGCGCCGTCGCGGTGTCCAGGAGGTACGTCTGGCGCAGGGTGTCGTCCCCGTCCGCCCCGGCGAGGAGTTCCTCGTAGCGGGCGACGGCCGACCTGGCGTGTTCGAGCGCCGGTTCGGTCCGGTGGGCGCGGTGCAGCAGGAGGCTCACGTTGTGGAGCGCCCTCGCGTACTCGGGGAGGTGGCGGCCGGTCTGCCGGACGAGGTCCCGGCTGAGGCGGACGGCCTGCTGGGCGGCGGTCAGCGCCGAGTCGCCGTCGCCGGGGCGGACGCCGTCCGCGGCGAGTACGCCCGGGGCCAGTCCGTCCGCACCGGGTACGCCCGGGGCGGTCTCGTCGAGCCGGAGGCTGTAGCTGATGAGGCGGCGCAGCCTGCGCAGCTGGTCCTCCTCGCCGAATTCGGGGTCCGGCTGGTCCAACAGGCGCTTCAGGACCAGCGCCGCCACCGGCGACATGCTGGAGGGGTAGCCGGGCAGCCGGCTCTCGACGGCGGTGAGGACGTCCGGTTCGCACGCCTGCACGGCGGGCAGCATGAGGGCCGCCAGCGGTTCGGCGTGCGGCAGTACGGCGCCGTTGACGGCCAGGGCCGGCAGGAGCGCGTCGGGCCGCTCGGTGATGCTCCGGGCCAGTGCGGCGTCCAGGGCCGGGTGGGCGGGGTGGTCCACGACCCGCCCCACCCCGGTGCAGCCGCGGGCGCGGGCGAGGATCTCCACGGTCTCGGTGGCCGCCGCGATCCGCTCCTGCGGCGAGGCGGGGTGCGGCGGGTCCAGCAGGGCGAGCAGGTACTCCTCGGAGCGTCCCGAACTCTCCGGCGTACTCAGCACCCGGCGGACCAGGATCTCGCCGATCCGGCTCGGGCCGACGGGGGCGACCAGGCCGTCCTCGGCCGGGTAGAGCATGCGCAGGAGGGCGTTGACGACGTTCATGTTGAGGGGCGGCTGGTGGGGGAAGGCCTCGGCCCGGACCCGTTCCAGCAGGGCGATCAGCCGGTCCGAGCGCCGCCCGGGGGCGAGGACCGGGACGAGGAGGAGCCCTTCCGCCAGGAGCCGGCCGGCCTCGCCGGCCAGGGCCGGCTCCGCGGGCAGCCACGCCGTGAGCTGCGCGTGCCAGACCCGGACCTCGTGGTCGCAGAGCCGTTCCAGCGGATCGCCGTGCCCGGACCAACTGCTTCCCCGGGCGAGGGTGAGGACGGCGTCCAGCGCGAGTGCCAGCACGCCGAGCAGCGAGTCCTCCCGCCCGGCGCGCGACGGAAGGCTCCTCGGTACGGGCAGGCGGTCGTGGCCGAGTCGTCGGGCGAAGACCTCGAAGGCCGAGACGACCAGCGCGGCGGGCGAGGCGTCCCCGGCGGAAGCAGCGGAAGCAGCGGAAGGGACGGAGGGGATCGTCCTGGGGAGTTCCACGACGCTGGCGTCGGCCAGCGCCCAGTCGTCGACGCCGCTCTGCAGCGCCCGCCAGAAGGGCTCGGCCGTGCGGGCGAGCAGCAGGAGGCGCAGCCGGGGCTGCTCGGGTCCGAACCGGGAGACGTGCTCCACCAGGGTGCGGATGTCCTCCAGCCGGGCCTGGGCGTAGTCGAAGACGGCGAGGACCGCCAGACCGTCGTCGAGGGCGGTGGTCAGCTCGTCCAGCCACCCCGGTGCCGCGAGGCTGCTGCGCTGCACGAAGCCCGCGAGCCAGCCGTCCTCGGCCATCAGCCGGCACAGCTCGGCGGCGAGCCTGGTCTTGCCGGAGCCGCCGGGCGCGTGGAGCAGGCGCAGCAGCAGCGGGGTCTCGTCGGCGCACCAGGCCCGCAGTTCGGCGAGTTCCGGGCGGTCCACGAAGGGCATCGCGCCCTGCGTCAGCAGCTGGGCGGGGGTCGGCCGGGGCGTCTGGCGGGGGCGGTGGTGCCCGTACGCCCCGAAGAGCCGGACCTGGCGTCCGGCCCGGTCCATCGCCAGGTCGTACCAGGCCGTGCCGGGCCGGTGGCCGAGTCCGTTGCGCCGGGCCAGTTCGGGGAAGCAGGTCCGCACCGCGTCGACGGGGACCATCCAGCCGCCCAGGACGGCCGTCTCGTCGCGGGAGGTCTTGAGCACTCCGCACACCCGTCCGGTGGCGGGGTCGAGTACGAGGCTGCCGCTGAACCCCTGGACGACCTGGTCGCTCTTGAGCCGGACGAAGTGGCCCGCTTCGCCGGAGCGGCCGACGACGGAGAGGTACAGGGTGTCCCGGTGGGTGCCGGCGTCCAGGGTCGCGTCGCTGAATCCGTGGACGATCACGTCCGAGCCGCCGGGGGGCACCTGATCGGCGAGCCAGACGCCCGCGGTGTCCAGCGGTTCGGGGAGGCGGAGCACCGCGAGGTCCGGGTACGCGTAGATGCCGCCGTCCGGGTCCTGCCGCGGTTCCCGGGCCACCACCTCGGCCCGGAGCGTGCGCCCGTGCACCGTCACTGCCGGGTGCGGGTCGGAGCGGACGACGTGGGCGCAGGTCAGCACGGTGTCGGGGGCGACCAGGAAGCCGGTGCCGGAGCTCTCCGCGGTCTCGATCAGCACCGCCTGTTCCGTGGCGAGTCGGCTGACGGCCTCCCGGCGCCGCCGGGTCTCGTTGTCGGGGATCACGCGGGGTCCCTTCGATCGGGGGTGCCAGGGTGTCGTGCCCGGCCGTCGGAATCCAGTGCCGGAGGTGCACCGGGGCGTAGTTGACGCAGGGTCCAGCCGTGGGCGCCGGGGGTCAAGGGGGCGGTGTGGGCGGTGAGGAGTTCGGCGGCGCGGCGGTAGGAGAGGCGGGCGCGGCCGGTGTGGGGGCAGCGGTCGGAGGCGGGGGTGCTGGCGGGGGCGCGGCGGTCGGTGAGGAAGAGCGGGCCGGTGGTGCGGCCGGCGACGAGGAGGGGGAGCAGTCGGGCGGTGCCGCTCTGCCAGTGGACGGGGGTGCGGCCGGGCCGGTGGAGGGTGCGGTGCCGGGGCAGGTCGAGGTGGTCGGTGTCGAGGGCGAGGACGGTGTCGATGGCGGCGCCGGACTCGTGGAGCAGGTGCCAGAGCGACTGTTCGCGCAGGGGCGCGCGGAGGGCGAAGAGGGCGCGCAGGTCGTCGGGGGTCAGGGGAGCGACGGTCGGTCCGGGCCGCGGGCCGGGGTGCAGGTCGGTGGTGGGGTCGTCGTCGAGCCAGTGCTGGGCCCGCCACCAGGCCACGGCGGCGCGCAGGGTGGAGAGTTCGCGGTTGAGCGTGCGCGGGTCGGTGTCGGCGCGGCGGCGGTCGGCGGCGGTGCGCAGGCGGCGGGCGGCGTCCGGGTGGTCGAGCAGGGCGAGCGGGAGGACGGGCGGCCGGGCGCGCCGCCGTTCGGGGCCGGTGGGGGCGGGTCGGTCGGCGAGGGCCCAGGCCCAGGTGTTCAGGGCGATCCGGTAGATCCGCCGGGAGCCTTCGGCGAGCCCGGAGGCGGCCAGGTAGCGCTCGACGGCGACGGCGTACTCGACTGGGGGGAGCTCTGCCATGTCGGGGCCTCTTCCGCAGTAAATCAACTCGGGCCGGACTCCTGAAGGCTACCCACGAAGCGCAGTAAATCGCAGGTGAACAGCCGTTTCTGAGGCCGTTTACTGCGGCGGTCGGCGGGGCGTGAAATATTGAGGCCAAAAGACTCAACTTTTCCCCGGAAACCCTTGAACGCCGTTCCCGTCCGGGGGCAGACTGCCGCCCATGGCAGTGGATGCGGAACGGATCCCGGCCCGCCGCCGGCGGCTGGGAGACCGGCTCGCCGTGCTGGGCGAGCGCGATTTCGCGTGGTTCTTCGTCGGCTACTCGACCTCTCTCCTCGGCTCCTCGATGGCGCCGGTGGCGGTGGCCTTCGCGGTGCTCGACGGCGGCGGCGGAACCGACCTGGGGTGGGTGATGGCGGCCCGGATCCTGCCGGTGGTGCTGGTGCTGCTGGCCGGCGGGGTGATCGCGGACCGGTTCGGCAGCCGCCGGGTGATGCTGGGTTCGGACGTCCTGCGCGGGCTTGTCCAGGCGGTGTTCGCCGCGCTGCTGACGGCCGGGCGGGCGCCGGTCTGGGCGATGGTCGCGCTGGTGGCGGTGTGGGGGATCGGGGAGGGGCTGTTCCTGCCGGCCCTCGGAGCGATCGTGCCCGGCCTGGTGCGCCGGAAGGAGCTCCTGGCCGACGCGAACACCCTGCTGGGGCTGGCCCGTTCGGTGGCCACGGTGGCCGGGCCCGCGACGGCCGGCCTGGTGACGGCGACGCAGGGACCGGCGGTGGTCCTGCTGGCCGACGCGGTGACGTACGGCGTCGGCGCGTTCGCCCTGGCCAGGCTCCGGCTGCCCGACCGCGCGGCGAACGCGGCCGGCGGCGAGCAGCCGATGCTCGCCGAACTGCGGGCCGGCTGGTCGGAGTTCGCCTCCCGGCCGTGGTTCTGGATCACCACCGTCCAGATGGGCCTGTTCAACCTGCTGGTCTGGGCGCCGTTCCTGGTGCTCGGCCCGCTCGCCGCGCAGCGGGACCTCGGCGGCGCCCGGGCCTGGGGCCTGGTGATGGGGGTGTACGGCGTCGGTGCGGTGCTGGGCGGGCTGGTGATGCTCGGGCGCCGGCCCGAGCGGCCGCTCGCGGTGGCCACCGTGGCCACGCTGGCCTGGGCGCTGCCCTCCGCCGCGCTCGCGGCCGGTGCGCCGTTGCCGTGGGTGGTGGCGGGCGCGCTGGTGGCGGGGGTCGGCTCGGCGGTCAGCGGGACGCTGGTCAGCACGACGATGCAGAGCTGGGTGCCGCCGGAGGTGCTCGGCCGGGTCAACTCCTTCGGGGCGCTCGGCGCGTTCGTGTTGGGGCCGCTCGGGCTGGCGGCGGCCGGACCGGCGGCGGACCGGATCGGCGTGGACAAGGTGCTGCTGCTCGGTGCGGTCTGGCAACTCGTGGCCGGTACGGTGGTGTTGGCGGTGCCGGCGGTTCGGAACCGCCGCTGGGAAGGGAGCCGGCACGGCGAGGACGGGCGCCACGGCGACCGGGAAAGCGCGCCCTGACCCGTGCTGGTCCGACCTTTCCAGGATCCGCCGACCACCCGCCCCCGAACGGCTCCGGGGCGCACCCCCGGCCCCGGTGCGGCCCACCGCGCACCGTACCCGGCCGGCCCCGGAGCGCGACCAGGTCCGGCCGCCGCACCCCCGCCGCGCCCGGGCGGGGGCCCCCCCCACCCCGGCGCGCGCCGGGGCGACGTTCAGGCGTGCCGGAATCGCACGGACGTGCCGGA
>NZ_JBHWIO010000049.1:0-4243 GCF_042732075.1 Kitasatospora sp. NPDC059812 | reverse complement strand
TAATCTTGGCGTGGGCCGCGTCTGTCACCTTGGTTTATAGTCGCGCGCACGGCGGGCGCCCCGGGCGGCCGCACTGCCCCGGCCGCCCCCCCCCCCCCGCCGGGGGGGGGCGCCGCGGCCGGACCGGTCGTACCGTGGAGGGAGCGGGGGTGGACGGAGGAGGTTTGACCATGCCCGGTTCGCTCACCATCAGCCACCACGAGTCCGCGGCCACCCTGGACCGCACGGACGCCGAGCGGCTCGCCACCGTACTGGCGGAGCTGGCGTACCTGCTGGAGATCCCGGGGCCGAACCGGATCAACGACGCGCAGCTCACCCTGCTGTGCGAGGGCCGGGCGCCGGACCGCGCCGAGCTGTCGCACTGGTCCCGGGCGCTCGCGGCCGAGCTGAAGGGGCGGCGCTGACGGCCCCGCTGCCCGCCGCAGCCGACGGCCCCGGTGCCCGCCGACGCCGCAGGCGCGCCGCCCCGCCCGCCGTACGATGGCGTGCGGGGCGGGCGGAGGTCGTGCGCCCCGCGGGCGCCGGAGTGGCCGGCGGCCGGTCCGGCGGAGGGTGGGGGCCCGAGCGTGCCGCAGTCCTGGTCGATGTCCTGGCTGGCCGTGGAGACGCCGCTGCCCAGCGGCCCGATGCACATCGCCGTGACGCCGCTGGGCGTGGCGGCGGCCGGGTACGGCGGGCGGGACGGCGAACTGCCGCCGTGCACCGACGCGTCGAAGACCGCCGCCGTCCGGGACCGGATCGGCGCCTATCTGGCGGGCCGCAGCCGTGAGTTGGGCCTGCCGATCGACTGGAGCCTGAGCTCCGGTCCGCACCGCACCGTGCTGCGCACGCTCTGGCAGGAGGTGCCGTACGGCCGGACCATCACCTACGGCGAACTGGCGGCCCTCAGCGGGGTGTTCGAGGACGTGGCCGAGCCCGGCCTGGCGGCGCGGACGGTCGGCCAGATGATGGCCGCCAATCCCGTCGCCCTGCTGGTGCCCTGCCACCGGGTGGTGGCGGCGGACGGGATCGGCGGCTTCGGCGGCGGCCGGGTGGGGATCGACGTGAAGCGCTGGCTGCTCACCCTGGAGGGCGTGCTGGAGCCGACGCTCGACTGGAACGGCCCGCTGTAGCAGCGGGGTTGCCGTCGGCGCGGCCGCACCGAGCCCCGCAAGAGCCACGTGTGAGCCTCGCACGA
Organism: Kitasatospora sp. NPDC059812; assembly: GCF_042732075.1. Classification (NCBI taxonomy): domain Bacteria; kingdom Bacillati; phylum Actinomycetota; class Actinomycetes; order Kitasatosporales; family Streptomycetaceae; genus Kitasatospora; species Kitasatospora sp. NPDC059812. The sequence goes on along the minus strand of NZ_JBHWIO010000049.1, from coordinate 3,066 downwards.
GCCCCGCACGAGCCGCCCGCCGTCGCGTCCGGGCTACCGCTGCCGGACGAGGGAGACGGGGGCCGGCGCCCGGCGCGGCCGCACCGGCTGGATGCCGGAGACCAGCGTGTACTCGACGCCGTGGACGTCCGGATCCACCCCGGTGGGTTCCGGCCGTTCGCCGAGCGCCAGCCGGACGGCGTCCCAGGGCAGGTTGAGGCCGCACAGCCGCAGCTGGTGGAGCCCGGCGGCGGGCCGGGTGTTGACGTCGATCACCACCGGTCGCCCGGCCAGTTCGCGGAACTGGATGTTGGACAGGTACGCCATCCGGCTCGCCCCGACCAGGCGCCGGACCGGCTCCAGGTACCGCGGGTCGGCGGTGAAGCCACGGCGGCGGCCCTCCTTGGTGCGGCCGACCACGGTGAGCGGGTGGCCGGCCCGGTCGGCGAGGCAGTCCACCGAGACCTCCGGCCCGTCCAGGTAGGGCATCACCAGCAGGTCGACGGGCTCGTCCCCCTCGTCCCCCGCGCCCGGTCCGGCGGACAGGGCGGCGGCCACCTGCTCGACCTGGACCCGGTGGTCCCAGCCGTGAAGCCGCCGTGGCCCGTACGGCTCCCGGGTGAGCACCCGGAAGCCCGTGCCGCCCGCGCCGGTGGTGGGTTTGAGGCAGGCGGTGTGCCCGGCGGCCTCGATCCGGCCGACGGCGTCGAGCAGTTCGTCGGCGGTGCGCACCCGCCACCAGGGCGGGGTGGGCAGTCCGGCGGCGGCGATCGCCCGGTAGCCGTCGGCCTTGCTGGTGTAGGTGGCGATGGCGGTGGCCGGCGGGCAGAGCAGGGTGGTGCCGATCGCCTCGAACTCCGGCCGGGCGAGGGCGATGGCGAGCTGGTGCAGCTGCGGGAGGAAGACGGTTATGGAGTGCCGGGCGCAGTAGTCGAGCGCGTAGCCGACGTAGGCGTCGGCGGGCAGGTCGGCGGGTTCCAGGGTGCCGTGGTCGGCGGCGGCGAGCACCGGGGAGTCGGGGTCGGCGTGGGTCGCGTGGACCGCCACCGGGCGAGGGGCGGTGCGGAGTTGTTCGATGAAGAAGACGTTCTCGGCGTAGGTGCGGTTGAGCCAGACACGGACGGGGGCTGTCAAGACTGCCTCCCAGGGCATGGGGTGACGAAGGGTCAGGGCTCGTGGTCGGCCGTGCTCGTCAACTGGCCTGGTGGCCCTGTGAGGTGGCACCTTAGCGGCCGGCTCCCCGGCCCCGGGCGGGAGGGGTGCCGGGCGTGCGGGTGTCAAGGGGTGGCGACGGAGGGGGTGCCGATGGGGGAAGATGGGAGGCGGTATTCCCGATAAGTTCGAATAATCAATCGAACAGATATCGATCGGGTGATCCAGTCGTACTATTTGTTCGGTTATCCCGAACCACTCGAATGAGTGATTGCGGGATGCACCCGAATGGGCCCACCATGAAGCTGCAACATGAATGTGCAAGGCGACACTTCATCGGGCATGCGAAGGGCTCCCCTTATGTCGACCGAAACCAATGCCGGTGTTCCCGCGCCCAGCGCGCAACCGGAGATCCGGCAGCAGCAGAGTCTGAGCACGGCGGGTGCGCGGAACCTCGCCACGACCACCAAGTCCGCGCCGCAGATGCAGGGCATCAGCCCGCGCTGGCTGCTCAAGACGCTGCCCTGGGTGCAGGTGTCCGGCGGTACCTACCGGGTCAACCGCCGCCTGCGCCACTCGGTCGGCCGCGGTCGGGTGAGCTTCGTCAAGACCGGCTCCGAGGTGCGGATCGTCCCGCCGACGCTGGCCGAGGTGCCGGTGCTGCACGGCTTCCAGGACGAGGCCGTCCTGACGGAGCTGGCCGGGCGCTTCGTGCAGCGGGAGTTCGCCGCCGGCGACGTACTGGTCTCCGCCGGCGCGGCGATCAACGAGGTTTTCCTCATCGCGCACGGCAAGCTCGAACGGCTCGGCACCGGCAAGTACGGCGAGGAGACGGTGGTCGGCACCCTCGCCGACGGCGACCACCTCGGCGACGAGGCCCTCCAGCAGGAGGAGGGCACCTGGCCGTACACCGTCCGGGCCGCCACCTCCGGCACCGTGATGGCGCTCTCCTGGCCCGCCTTCCAGGAGCTCCACGACCGCTCCGAGGCCCTGCAGCTGCAGGTCATCGAGTACCTGAACGGCTTCCAGCAGGCGCAGAACAAGCACGGCGAGGCCGCGATCGACCTCTCCGCCGGGCACCGGGGCGAGTACGAGCTGCCCGGCGCCTTCGTGGACTACGAGCTCAAGCCCCGCGAGTACGAGCTGAGCGTCGCGCAGACCATCCTCAAGGTGCACTCCCGCGTCGCCGACCTCTACAACCAGCCGATGAACCAGACCGAGCACCAGCTCCGGCTGACCATCGAGGCGCTGCGCGAGCGCCAGGAGCACGAGCTCGTCAACAACCCCGAGTTCGGCCTGCTGGAGAACGCCGCGTACGACCAGCGGATCCAGACCCACTCCGGCCCGCCCACCCCCGACGACATGGACGAGCTGCTCAGCCGCCGCCGCGGCACCAAGATGTTCCTCGCCCACCCCAAGGCCATCGCCGCCTTCGGCCGCGAGTGCAACAAGCGCGGCCTCGTCCCCGGCACGGTCGAGGTCGAGGGCAAGCACGTCACGGCCTGGCGCGGGGTGCCGGTCTTCCCGTGCAACAAGATCCCGGTCATCGGCGGGCACACCAGCTCGATCATGGCGCTGCGCGTCGGCGAGGACAACCAGGGCGTCGTCGGCCTGCACCAGACCGGAATTCCGGACGAGTACCAGCCGAGCCTTTCGGTGCGGTTCATGGGAATCGACGACAAGGCCGTCATTTCCTACCTGGTCAGCGCCTATTACTCCGCCGCGATTCTGGTCCCGGACGCGGTCGGCGTCCTGGAGAACGTGGACGTCGCGCAGCGCTAGGGCGTGTCAGACACGCCCTAGGCCCTGGCTCAACCATTCCCGGCCGGGCGCGCGATATCCGGGCCCGCGCCCAGGCCCGGGCGCCGACCGACCGGATCCGGGGGGTTATCCACGAGGCGCGGCGCGCGCGCCCCGCCCCCCCCCGCGGGGGCG